>DAOTWI010001002.1:0-1680 GCA_034436075.1 Roseiflexus sp. | reverse complement strand
TCCTGCACCGGCGCCTGTTCCGGCGCCACAGCCGCCGGCGCCAGCGCAGACAGAATGGTTCGACGACCTGATGCTTCCGCTGCTGCTGATCACCGGCGCAGTGGCGATGGTCACGCTACCGCGATTTATGGTGTTCATTGTGATCGCCATTGGAGTTGTCGGACTGTTGCTCACCATCCTGCGCAGCATCGCCGCGCGCAGAATGGTTGCAGCGGCAGCCCTGGCGGTCGCCGTCGGGTTTTTCTTCAGCCGCCGGTTGTTCTGGGCGCCGCTGATTATCGCGCTGATTGCCGCATCGCTCGTCAACAAACGCAAGAGACGCATCTGGTGACGCGCAGGTCAATAGACCCGCGTCCGTGAGACGACGCGCCACCTGTTCTGATCGGACTGGAGCACATAGCGGAAGCCATCGGTCGACTCAAAAGACGCGGAATACTGGATGTCCAGCAGCACCAGGACGCGATCGTCATTCACTGTAGCAATCGCGAAGAATAGTTTGGGGATTGGCGGCTTCCCTTCCTGAACATAGAACGCTCGCTCGATATCGTCCCCTGTACAGTCGATCAGGGTTCCATCACGATACATCCAACACCGGCGCATATGCTCATGCAGCCGTGAGACGCCCATATACAGATTGCGTCGATCCACCACCTGGCTGTACACGATGATACGCTCCCGGGCGCTGGTAATTTCATCGCCAGCCGCCACGGTTTGGGCGAAAAACTCTGGCAAGCCCTCGATCAACGGCGTGGGAGTCGTTGCCTGAACTGCGGGTGAAGGAACAAGCGTGGCGGCTGGCGGAGAGGGCGTTGGCAGGATGGTCGAGGAAGCGCAGCCCGCAGCAGTGATGGCGAAAGCCGCCAGCATTGCCAGAGATCGGATGAATGCAGATCCGACGCTCATCGCAACAACCAAGGTTTATTTATGTAAACTAATCATCCGCGCCAGCGAGCAGATTCGCAACCGAAATATCTTCATCGAGATCGGGCCAGTGAAGAGAACGCCCGCCTGCGCCGATTTCATACCGTTCCCGCTGTTCAGATGTCGCATGGTGCAAGGCAGGGAACCAGATGAGAGGAACACTAAGGACGCGCCCATCGGTAAGCGTTACATGCATCAGGTTGTCATCAAATGCAAGCGTTTTCGCCAGGGCAGTGGTTGGAACATAAGCGCGCACACGACGACGGTCAGTTCGTGCGGAAGTACTCATACCAGACAACCTCGCACGCGATCGCGCAGGTATTATAGCACGCAACCTTCGCCCGTGGCGGACGCCCCTGGTTGGCGTCCACCAGGGGAGTCGGGCACGATTTGTCAGCGGCAACCCGCTGCGTCGCCCGACACTGAACCGTTGGGCTGATCGTACGAAGGACGCTGCCGCGCCCTCGCCCCAGTGCGGACGCATACCCGGAGCCAGCCCCGCGGCAGCAGGGCTTCGTTCGCTCAGCGTGGACGTTATGGACTTTGAATAATTATTCCGCGATCCGCCTTGTAGCCCGGCGACTGAAGTCGCGGGCTCTTGCTGCGAAGCCCGCCTGCGCGGGCTAGACCTGGCGATACCGGATTATTTTCTCAAAAACCATAACTGGTCTGTAAACGAAGTTTTCTGACTTTTTGCTGCTATGAGCGCGGCGAAGGTCTACCGCATCAGGACGAGGTAAATTTTTCGCCTCGCCCAAC
>DAOTWI010001001.1:0-1808 GCA_034436075.1 Roseiflexus sp. | reverse complement strand
GCCTGCACGTCGAGGTCGTCGGTTTCGACCGAGGGGACGCGATCGCCCTTCGGCGTCAGGATGATCATATCCTGCGCCACGACTTCGGTCATGTAGCGTTTCTCGCCGGTGTTGCGGTCTTCCCAGCTGCGTGTTTGCAATCGCCCCTCAATGTAGACGCGCGTTCCCTTTTTCAGATACTCGTTGCAGATTTCTGCCAGCTTATCCCAGGCGACAATCCGGAACCATTCCGTGTCGTCGTGCTGAACGCCGTCTCCCGACTTCCACGAACGGTTCGACGCAACGCGAAACGTCGTCACTGCGCTGCCCTGCGGGGTGAACCGCATCTCCGGGTCCGCTCCCAGGTGACCGGTCAGCATCACCTTGTTCAGATCCCTGGCCATATGAGCCTCCTCTTCCCGACTGTACTGATGTCGTCCCACCAGGACCTTCGCCCATCCGAAGCGCCCCGGATACCGGCACATTGCCGATATATCGAGTGTAGCATGCATGTTCCATGCTGTCAAGCACAAATTTTCTTCATGCCTGGTCGTTGATCGCACCAGTACGAATGGGTATCTGGCGCTTGCAGCGGTGCGTCTGCTATAATACCACGCATCCGCCGCAACGGAGGCGCGGCGATGGAACGACATCAGAGCGGCGAAGACAGGCGGCGATGAATATCCTGGTAGTGTTGACGTACTATTACCCCCACTGGACGGGTCTGACCGTTCATGCAGTGCGGGTGGCGGAGCATCTGGCGGAGCGGGGCCATCGGGTGACGGTGCTGACGACCAGACACAGCCCCGACCTGGCGCGGGATGAAATGGTCAATGGCGTGCGCGTGGTGCGTCTCTGGCCCATTGCACGCTTCAGTCGCGGCATGATCACTCCGGCGTTTCCCTGGGCTGTGGCGCAACTCATCGCCGAGCACGATGTCGTGCAAATCCATACGCCCCTCCCGGAAGCGCCGCTGGTGGCGGCGCTGTGTCGCGCGCTTGGTCGCCCCCTCCTGATGACGCATCACGGCGATGTGGTGATGCCGGATAGTCCGGCGGAAAAACTTGTCGAGCGCGCTGCGTTCCACATCCTCCGTTTTGCAGCGACGCTGGCGGACGGCATCACTTCCTATAGCGAAGATTATGCCCGCCATTCGCCATTGCTCTGGCCCTTCCGCGATAAACTGGTCTGCATCTATCCGCCGGTGGAGTTTCCCGAACCGGACCGGGCCGCCGCCGCCGCCTGGAAGCGTGACCTGGGACTCGAAGGGAAGCGCCTGATCGGTTTCGCCGGTCGCTGGGTGAGCGAAAAAGGGTTCGATGACCTGCTGCGGGCGCTGCCGTTCATCCGCGCGGAATTGCCGGAAGCGCACCTGGTCTTTGCAGGCGAACGCAACGTTGTCTACGACGATTTCTATCGCGTGTGCCAGCCGCTGATCGAAGCGCAGCAGGAACATATTACGTTCCTCGGTCTGATCCGGGATCGCCAGCAACTGGCGCAGTTCTACGCCATGCTCGATCTGTTCGTGCTGCCCAGCCATACCGATATGATGGCGCTCACGCAGGTTGAGGCGATGTTGTGCGGAACCCCGGTTGTGGCGACCGATATTCCCGGCGCGCGCGTGGTGGTGCGCGAAACCGGCTTTGGGCGCCTGGCGCCGCCGTACAACCCTCCGGCGCTCGCGCAGGTGATTCTCGAAACGCTGCGCGACCGTGAACATTACTGTCCAACCCCGGCTGGCGTTCGCCGCATCTTCGACTCCCAGCAGACGATCGATGCCTATGAGCGGTTGCTCGACCGGTTGGTGCGCACGCGGAGCCGCTTCAGCC
>DAOTWI010001000.1:0-2186 GCA_034436075.1 Roseiflexus sp. | reverse complement strand
GACTCCAGTCGGCGACAACGCCAGCGCCGCCATACCTTCCCGGCACGTGAGCATCGACCAGCAAGCGCACATGCGCCCAGTCGCGGATGAGCCACGCGCGCTCCTGCGCCGAGTCATCGAAGCGAATGGCTTTGATGACCAGCAGGGATTCCAGCGCATCGGCGTAGGAGATCGGTTCATCACCGCTCAACTGAACGCCATCAAGACCGCACGACTGTGCAATGTCGCGGATGCGTTCCACACGCTCATTGACGAACACCCCAATCATGGCGATCATTCGTCCGCGATCGAGGGCGGCGCTGCGCGCCGCAGCTGCGAGGGATGCGGCGTCTTCAACCGTGATCTGGCGGCGCGAAGGAGCGAACACCAACCCAAGCATATCGGCGCCGGCATCGACTGCCGTCAGGGCATGCTCCGGCGCCCGCACACCGCAGATTTTGATCATCATTGCGTACTCGCCGGAGAGTCATCACTCGCAGACGTGTCTTCGGTCGTCTCGGCTTTCTTCCGTCGTCGCGCCGGGCGTGGCGCTTCTTCGGCGGGCGCAGCGACGGCGGCTTTGCTGCGTGCACGTTTCGGACGCGCTGCAGACGCCGCTTCCGCCGTCGTTTCGCCAGCATCCGCTTGCGGGCGCGAAACGGTGCGACGCCGGCGCGGCTTCGGTTGCTCTGCAACGATTGCGTCCGCTGGTGCGCTCTCGACAGATGCCGTCACCTCCGATTGCTCGGATGCACTGGCAACAACCGGCGCCTCGTGAGGAACATCCGCCACAATTCCAGGCGCTTCGGTTCCAACCGCCGGAACCTCCATGTCGCCAGCAGACGCCTCCTCCGCCCGAGCGATGATCTCCGTTGCTTCAGGAACCGTTCCCTCCGGCGCTTCAAATGGGACGACGATCGCCGTTTCGACCGCATCCACGGCGACCGGCGCTTCAGACGCCGTTTCGTGCGTAGCCGCAGGCGCTTCCTCGACCAGCGCATGTGGCGCTTCAGCGCCAACCCCCTCCGCCGCTTCGGGCGCTTCTTGCGATGCCAGGTGATACACAACGCGAGCGCCCTTGCCGCTGCGATGGAGCATGCCGGTGTTGATCGCCTGCTTGATCAGCGACCGCAATTCTTCGTTGGTGCGGAAGATGCCAGCGTTGTTGCGGGCGCCCCGCAGCAGATCATGGATCTGCGCGAACGACAGCGGACGTCCAGCAGCGGTGACGACATCGCGCAACATCTGCCATTCAGCGTCGGTGAACGGGTGCGGCTCCACCGGGGTCGTCGCCGGTTCTCCAGCCGGTGTTTCAGGCGTCTCAAACGCTGCTGAAGGCTCGAGCGGCGTATCAATGATGATCATCCGGTCTACCAGATCGGGCGCTTCCAGAACCGGTTCGTCGGTCAGATCGCCGCTCTGCATCGCCAGGTCCGGCTCTTCCTCCAGATCGGGCAACTCATCGAGCGCCGGCGAGACGCGATCAAGCCGCATATCGAACGATGCGAGCGCCGCCTGGCGTTCACGTTCGGCTTCCAGGCGGTCGAGCAATTCTTCGAAGACGACATCCGTCGCGGGGGGTTCGCCGTTCACCATGTCGTGCAGCGCCTCCGCCATCAATTCGTCCGTCACGTCCTCGTGCAGGACAAGATCCTGCGGTTGCACAGAGGCCGTTTCGGGCGTGGCCGTTGGGCGCGTTGAACCGCTGCGGCGACGGCGGCGGCGGCGGTTGGTCGAAACCGGACGCCCGTCGATATGGGCATCAACGTGGACCGGCGTTGTGGACGTGCTGACCGGCGGTTCTTCTTTGAGGTCCTGTGCGAACTGTGAGAGTTTGTACGGGTCCTCGCCGGGCAGAAACACTTCAACAACCGCACCGCTCGTAAAGACCTGCACCTTGCCGCGGCGCTCGGCTTCGAGCGCAAAATCCTTGAACTTTGCAAACGGCTTGCCAGTTGCGTCGCGGTACTTGCTCTCTTTGAACTCGCCGCCCATCAACTCCTTCATCACAAGCTTGAGCGACCCGAAGGAGCAGACATACCCGCGTTCGCGGGCAAGATGCACCGCCCGCACGAGCATATCGTAGACATCGGGTTCCTCGCGCAGGGTTTCGGGCGCTGGCGGCTCAGGCGACGGCGTGCGCTCCGCTGGTTGCGGTTCCTGGCGCGGTCGCACGGAGGGCGCGGGTTCCACAACGTCGTCGATGT
>DAOTWI010000999.1:0-2244 GCA_034436075.1 Roseiflexus sp. | reverse complement strand
TGCGGGCAACGCCGCCACCGAGTTGCTGGCGGCGACGCTCGACCGGCTGGGGGTCAATCCGGGGCTGGACGTGCTGGCGCTCATGGACGCCGCCGAGTATGTGGTGGCGCCGATCATGCCTTTTCAGCCTTTCCCCGACCGCGATGCCATTACCATCGGATACGCTGGGGTCTACTCGACGTTTCTGCTGCACGCCAAACGGGTGGGTGAGCAACTGGGAGTCGATCCGCGCGCCATTTTGATCGAACTCGGTCGGCGCCAGACGGTTGCCGGACAGGAGGACTGGATTCTGGACGTGGCGCTCGAACTGGTGCGCAAACGAGGTGGGTGATGGTACACGGATCGTCACGGATCGAGACGGATGGACACGGATGAATGATTATGAACAAATCCGTGTCCATCCGTCGCATCCGTGCGAATCCGCGTCCTATTCTATGCCTGATAGCGCACACGGGTCGGCACGGATCAGGACGGATGCTTACGGATAATAAGAAACAAATCCGTCACAATCCGTCGCATCCGTGCGAATCCGTGTCCTATCAACAGCTGGAGATGATGATCATGACCGCACAACCCGATACGGCAACCGCAGCGCCTTTACCGTTCGACTCGCGCCAGTTCCGCACAACGATGGGCAGATTCGCCACCGGCGTCACTGTCGTGACCACCTACCACGAGGGACAGTCGCACGGTATGACGGCGAACTCGTTCCTGTCGGTGTCGCTCGACCCGCCGCTGGTGCTGGTATCGGTCGCCACACGCGCTCGCCTGCACGCGCTGCTCGCGCCAGGGTGCCGCTATGGTGTGAGCGTGCTGGCAGACGACCAGGAGACGCTCAGTCGCCATTTTGCCGGTCGTCCGATCGAGGGGTTGCACATTCCGTTCGTCTGGCAACACGGCGTACCGCTGATCGACAACGCGCTGGCGCACGTCGTTGCACGGGTGGTCGATGCGCACCCGGCAGGCGACCACACGCTGTACATCGGGCAGGTCGAATACCTCGCCAGCCGCGACGGGCCGCCGCTGCTCTTCTTTGCTGGCAAGTACGGGCGGATGGAGACGGTCAGTGATGCTGGCGCGGAGGGTCCGTTCTGGTATCTCTGGTAGAAAGAGTGTGCCATGCTGGTATTGCGGGTCACGATGGTCGAAGGGCGAACGGATGAGCAGCGCGCCACGCTGATGCGCCGCCTGTCGGAATGCGCCGCGCGCCACTTCGACCTGCCGCTGGAAGAGGTTCGCCTGGTGATCTACGAAATCCCCAAGACCCACTGGGGCGTTGGGGGACGGTCACTGGCAGAGCGTGAAGGAACGAGCCATGGAACTGAGCGCTGATGCGCTGGCGCTCCTGGAAGAAATCCGTCAGGCGCGCGCAGGTCGCCGTGCGATTGCCAGTCGCGGCAATGCGCGCCAGGTGACGCTGGCGGAGGCGTATGCCATTCAGGCAGCGCTGGGCGAGGGGCAGCCGATCAAAGGGTACAAACTGGGGCTGCTCAGCCCGGCGAAGCAGCAGCAGATGGGCATCACCGAGCCAGTCTACGGGCGCATCGTCCCTGACATGATGCTGGAAAGCCCGGTGCGGCTCAGCCGGTTCATTCAGCCGCGCGTTGAACCGGAACTCGCTGCGATCCTCTGTGCGCCAGTGGCGCCGGGCGCAACTCCTGGCGCCGCAGCGGCGGCAATTGGCGGATGGTTTCTCGGCGTTGATGTGCTGGACAGCGTTTGGGACGGGTACCGCTTCAGCGCCGCCGAAGTCGTCGCCGACAACAGTTCCGGCGGCGGATTCTTGCTCGGTGCGCGCATGATCGAACACCCGCCTGATGGCATGCTGCGCCTCTTCCTCAACGGCGCGCTGCGCGCCGAGGGAGACCTGCGCACCCTTGGCGACATGTACGAGCGCCTGATCTGGCTGGCAACCATGACCGGCGGCTTGCGCGCGGGTCAGACCATCTTCTTCGGCTCACCGGCAGCGGCGACGCCAGCCGAACCGGGAACGCTGGAAGTGATCGGATCGGACGGAGACCGCTTAATTGTGCGATTGGAGCGTGAATAATGCAGACCCCTTCATTTCATGTGCAACACTACATTGACGGCGCATTTGTTGAAGGAACGCGCCGCTTCGAGATTTTTTACCCGGCGACGAACGAAGTCATCGGCACCGCGCCGGAAGGTCATGCAGACGAGGTTGATGCGGCGGTGCAGGCGGCGACGCGCGCATTCGCCACGTGGGGGCGCACTGGCGCCGCC
>DAOTWI010000998.1:0-3787 GCA_034436075.1 Roseiflexus sp. | reverse complement strand
GCTGGCTCTGCCGGCGCCGCTGCCGCTGGCGTCGCGCTAGCGGGTACTGCTGGCGCGGCTGGTTCTTCCGACGCCGCTGGAGGGATGGCGGTCGTCGGTGTGTTGCGCTCCCCTTCTTCCGCCAACCCTTCGAGATCCATTTCGGGCGCTGCCGGCGGCGGTTCAGCGGCGGACAGATCAAGCAGCGCCGCGTTTTCGAGCACCAGTTGCACCGCGCCATTGCGCTCATCGACCTTTGCCTGCACGATCAGCAATGCGTCCTGTCGCAGCAGGTCGCGATATTTTTCGCAGGCTTTGGGAAAGGCGACGAGTTCGACCATATCTTCGTTTTCATCTTCGAGCGCCGCCACCAGCATCGTATCGCCCTTCTTCGTCGCAATTGCGCGAACGCGTGTCAGCATACCGGCAAAGGTATGCACCTTGCCCAGGTATTCCTGCACCCCTTCGGCGTCGCGGATTGCGGCAAGCGGCACGCGATGATCGACGTTTGCGCGTTCCAGCGCCGTTTTGCGCGGGTCGTTCGAGAAGACGACGCCGAGCAACTCCTTTTCCCATGCCAGTTTTTCCTTGCGGCGCTCGGCGGTTTCTTCGATGGCAGGGAGCGACGCGCTGAGCCTGTCGAAGCGTGGGATAGCGGCGATGGTATCGGCGGCATGCGACACAAGACCGCCAAACATGTCGATCTGTCCGGTTTCACGGTTCTTCTGGGCGCGAGCGCCTGCTTCCATGGCGGCATCGAGAATCTCCAGCTTTTGCCAGCGATTGCCGGGAAGCGAGTCGAGCGCGCCGCCCTTGATCAGGCTTTCGAGCACGCGCTTGTTCAGCGCGTGGCGATCCACCCGCTCGCACAGGTCTTCGAGCGAGCGGAATGGACCATTGGCGTCCCGTTCGCGCAGCACCGCTTCGATCGGTCCGGCGCCGACGTTCTTAATAGCCGCGAGACCGAACAGGATGCCACGTTTGAGCTGCCCGTCCGAAGGATCGCGGAACTCGCGGATGGCAAAATCGAAGGCGCTGTCGTTGATGTTGGGTCCGAGCACCGGCACGCCGCGCTGGCGGCATTCGTTGACTGCTTTGGCAATGTCGTCGGTGACACCGCCAGCGCCCTTCAACACCGCCGCCATGTACTCGACCGGATAGTTCACCTTGAGCCAGGCGGTCTGATAACTGAGCAGACCATAGAGCGTCGAGTGCGGGCGGTTGAAGGAGTAGCCCGCGAATGGCAGGATCAATTCCCACAATTGATCCGCCTGCTCCTGGGTCAGCCCTTTTTTGAGACATCCCTGCTTGAACCTGACTTCGTTCTCCGCCATCAACTTCTTATCTTTTTTGCTGATGGCTTTAATGACGATGTACGCCTGCCCAAGGGTATAATCGGCGACGTCCTGAAGCAGGCGCATAATCTGTTCCTGGTAGACGATCACGCCGTAGGTGTCTTCCAGGATCGGCTTCAGAATCGGGTGGAGGTACTTAATGTCCTGCGGGTTGTTCTTGTTGTGAATGTAGACCGGAATCTGTTCGAGCGGACCGGGGCGATAGAGCGCAACCATCGCATACAGGTCTTCGACGCGCGTCGGTTTGAGTTGCATCAGGTAGCGTGTCATGCCCGCGCTTTCGAGCTGGAACACGTTTGTCGTCTCGCCGCGCCCAAGCGCCTCGAACACCTTCGGATCGTCGAGCGGAATGTCGGAAAGTTCCCTCTTCCTGCCGGTCGTCTGCGCGATATACTCCAGCGCCTCCGCCACCACCGAGAGGTTCGTCAGCCCCAGCACGTCCATCTTCAGCAGACCCATCTTTTGCAGCGTGGGTCCATCGAATGCCGCCATCAGCGCCTGTTCGTCCTTCGTCGTGCGCTGGAGCGGGACGATTTCCTCAAGCGGCGTGCGGCTGACGACGACGCCGCAGGCGTGGGTGCCGACGCTCTTCATGCGCCCTTCGACCTTCTGCGCCCAATCGATCAGGTTCGCCAGCGTGGGATTCGTCTCATAGATCTGTTTCAACTCCGGCACGCGCTCGAGCGCCTGCGCAATCGTCGTACCGACCGGCAGCGCCGGAATGAGTTTGGCGACGCGGTCGACATCGTTCAGCGGTATGTCCAGCACGCGCCCGATGTCACGGATCGCCGCTTTGGCGCCTAATGTGCCGTAGGTGATGATCTGCGCCGTGTTGTCGCGCCCATACCGTTCGGCGATGTACTCGAGCACCTCATGGCGGCGGCTATCGGCGAAGTCAATGTCGATATCCGGCATCTCCAGGCGTTCCGGGCTGAGGAAGCGCTCGAAGAGCAGTTTGTTCTTGACCGGATCGACATCGGTGATGCCGAGGCAGTAGAGGATGAGCGACGCGCCCGCCGAGCCGCGCGGCAGGCAGGGAATGCCGCGCGACCGCGCGAATTTGACGTAATCCCAGACAATCAGCATGTAATCGGGGAACCCGGTCTGATTGATCACGTCGAGTTCGTAGTCGAGGCGTTTGACGTATTCTTCGGGCGGATTGCCGTTGAAGCGCCGCATCAACCCTTCTTCGCAGACGAACCGCAGGTAGGAGGAGGCGTCGTGCCCTTCGGGGATGTCAATCGTCGGCAACTGAACGCGACCAAACTCCAGGTTCAGGTTGCAGCGCTCGGCAATGCGGCGGGTATTCTCGAGCGGCGCCGCGCCGTACTTCTTGAACCGGCGCCACATCTCCTCGCCGGTCATAATGTGGTAGGTGGCGTCCATCTCATACTGCTTCGAGCAGAGTTCCTTGAGGGTCATATTGTAGCCGAGCGCCAGGATCATCTTATGCGCTTCGACATCCTCCGGGCGCACGAAGTGGGTGTCGTTCGTCACGACCAGCGGAATGCCCAGTTCCTTGCCGATGCGCACCAGTTCGTCGTTGATCTCTTCGAGTTCCGGCGTGTTGTCGTGGAGTTGCAGTTCAAGGAAGTAATTGTCGGGACCAAGCAGATCGCGGTAGTAGGCGGCGATTGCGCGCGCCTGCTCCTTCTGCTTTTCCGTCAGGCGCTGAATGACTTCGCCCGCGAGGCACGCGGAGGTGACGATCAACCCCTCGTGGTACTGTTCGAGCAATTCTCGGTCGATGCGCGGGCGGGCGAAGATTCCCTTCCCTGCGCCATCGAGATGGGCGCGCGTCGTCAGGCGCACCAGATTGCGGTAGCCGATGTCGTTTTTCGCGAGCAGCAGCAGATGGTAGTAATTCTTCGCGCCGCGGCTCGTCGCATCCCGCCGCGATCCGGGCGCCATGTAGGCTTCCAGCCCGATGATCGGCTTGACGCCCGCTTTTTTGGCGTTGGTATAGAACTCCACCGCGCCGTACATCACGCCGTGGTCGGTCAGGGCGATGCTATCCATCCCCAATTCGACGGCGCGCGCGGCGATGGCGCTCGTGGCGGCGTAGCCATCGAGCAGACTGTATTCGGAATGAACGTGCAGGTGAACGAAGTCATTCATCGAAGGTCTCCCAGACGCCACAGGAATGGCTTCCATGACACTATGAGAAAGAAAAATGCTTTACACTCAAAGATGGCGACTCAAGAATGCAAGACTCTGGAACGCATCAAGCAGCAATTGCACGCCGGGCAGGTGTCAGGGAAAACGCATTCCAATGCGGTTGCTCTACATAACGACAGCCGCCCATCAGGCGCCCTCTGCCCTGGCGATGCCAGTATAGCACACTCATGCGACATCCGTGAAGGGGATAACCTGTGGATTTGTAAGGGGTTTTGATGAGGGGTTAGGGAGTGGGGAGTGGGGAGTGGGGAGTGGGGAGTGAGGAGTGGGGAGTG
>DAOTWI010000997.1:0-1758 GCA_034436075.1 Roseiflexus sp. | reverse complement strand
GGTTAGCCGCGGCACGACGGCGCAGCAGCGCGTGCTGCGCGCAACGCTGGCAACCCTTCCCGACGCGCAACTGCACGCCGAATTGCCGCCGCCTGCTGTCCTGGTCGTCGGTGCGGTCGCGGCATTGACCGACACCCTCGCCTGGTTCGATCCGGCAGACGCACCAGCGCACCATATGCTCTGGGAGGACGAATAATGCCCGATCTGCCGCGTCTGCTGCTCGCTGCGCCGATGAGCGGCAGCGGCAAAACGACGATCACCGCCGGACTGATCGCCGCGCTGACGGCGCGCGGTCTGACGGTTGCGCCGTTCAAATGCGGACCGGATTACATTGATCCGGGATACCACGCGCTCGCCGCCGGGCGCGCCTGTTTCAACCTCGACGCCTGGTTGACGCCGCCGGATCAGATTGCTGGAATCCTGGCGCGGCGCAGCGCCGGCGCTGACCTGGCGATCATCGAGGGAGTAATGGGACTGTTCGACGGGTACTCCGGCGACGACGACACTGGCAGCAGCGCGCATATCGCGCGCCTAACATCCACGCCGGTTGTGATCGTGCTCGATGCGCGGGCAATGGCGCGCACCGCCGCCGCGCTCATTGCCGGGTTGCGCGATTTCGACCGGCGGCTCACAATTGCAGGCGTGATCCTCAACCGGGTCGGCAGCCCGCGTCATGCGCGGATGGTGCAGGACGCCATCGAAGGGAGCGTCGGTGTGCCGGTGCTTGGCTTTCTCCAGCGTGATGAAACACTCACGTTGCCAGAACGCCATCTGGGGCTGATCCCGGTAGCGGAACCGGGACGCTGGCATGCGTGGCTGAATGAGGTGCGCGCGCGCATCGAAGCGACCATTGACCTGGAGCGGGTGGTTGCGCTGGCGCGCGCCGCTCCGCCGCTCGATGAGGGCGCGATTACCCTGCCGCCGCTGGAGCGCGTCGCAGGTGGTTGTGCGCCAGTGATCGCCGTTGCCCGTGATGAGGCGTTCAGTTTCCTCTACGAGGACAATCTCGATCTGCTGCGCGCGGCTGGCGCGGAAATCGCCTTCTTCAGCCCGCTGCGCGACACGACGCTGCCCAAAGAAACAGCGGCGATCTATCTGTGCGGCGGCTTCCCCGAACTTTATGCCGAAACGCTCAGCGCCAATCGCGCCTTGATGCGCGCCATTCGCGCGGCGATTGACGCCGGAATGCCGGTGTATGCCGAATGCGGCGGGTTGATGTATCTGACGAAAGCGATCACGAATGCGGAGGGACGCACCTTCCCGATGGTCGGCGCGCTGGGCGGACGCTCGGTGATGACGCCGCGCCTGACGCTGGGATATCGCACAGCGCGCGCAGAGTGCAATACCTGGCTCTGGCGCAAAGGCGAGATGCTGCGCGGGCATGAGTTTCACTACTCCGCCTGGGAAGATCGACCGGAATGCCTGCCCTGGCTTTACACCTGCCTGCCCGACGCCATGCGTCCGACGGCGTTTGCCGAAGGCGCGGTGGTCAACAACACCCTCGCGTCGTACATCCACGTCCACTTCCTGGCATGTCCGCAGGCGGCGCAGCGGTTCGTCGCCGCAGCCGCCGCCTGGCAGAAGGGAGCGCTGGCATGAGTCGCATCGTGCTCTTCATCGGCGGCGCGCGCAGCGGCAAGAGTATGCGCGCCGAACAGTACGCAGCGCGCCTGAGCGAGCGCGTCGTCTACCTGGCGACCGCCGAGGCGGGGGACGATGAAATGCGCGAACGGATCGCCCGCCATCGCCATCGCCGTC
>DAOTWI010000996.1:0-4017 GCA_034436075.1 Roseiflexus sp. | reverse complement strand
GCAAGAGGCGCGAGGCAAGAGGCAAGAGGCGTGAGGCGCGAGGGGCGAGGGGCGTGAGGCACGAGGGGCGAGGGGCGTGAGGCAAGAGGCGTGAGGCGCGAGGCAAGAGGGGCAAGAGGGGGCAAGGGGCAAGAGGCAAGAGGCAAGAGGCAAGAGGCAAGAGGGGCGAAGGGCGAGGGGCGTGAGGCACGAGGGTGCATGTTATGTTAATGCTCACTCCTCACTCCTCACTCTATGCTATAATCCATGTTGATTCCCGTGAAAGCGAGCACACACGTAGACTTGAACGCGCGAAGGAGGGCGGCTGATGGAGATTACGCACAAACGGCTTAATCGCGTCGATCTGTTGACGATCACGGGGCGGCTCGATGCGATGAACGCGCCCCAACTCAAGCAGAAATTCGATGAACTGTTCGACCAGAATCGCTACCGGATCGTGCTCGATCTGTCCGGACTCGAGTATGTAGCCAGCCCCGGGTTGCGCGTCCTGATCGAGGCGCGCAAGCGTGCGCGCGATTGGAAACTGACCGATCTGGAAGGGGGCGATGTGCGAATTGCCAATCTCCCGCCGCGGATCAAAGAAGTCTTCGATCTGACTGGTTTCACGTCGCTGTTCGAGATCTATTCCGATACGGTCGAGGCTGTCGGCTCCTTCTGAGAAAACGATCAACCAGATGGTGCATGCTCTTGCCTGGCGACCATCGTGCGACTGGCGTTGGCTGAGCCTGTCGAAGCCAACGCCAGTTGTTCCGCGCCCTTGATGATCCAGGTTCGGGTTGATCGCTTTATGAGAATATGAGTCGCATGCATCAGCGTTGTTGCACATCAGGCTGATGCATGCTTCGCGTTCGACGGTTCAGCCCCGCCGCAGCGGCGCCCATTGCGCATGGTCTGCGCGCACTGCCTGATGACTGGCGCCCATGGAATCTTTGACGGTCCCGGCCACGCTCGAATCACTGGCGCCGATCAGCGCCTTCGTCAGAGAGGCGACACAACGCGCCGGTCTCGACGAGCACGCCGCCTGGCAGGTCGAACTGGCGGTCGATGAAGCGGCGACGAACATCATTCAGCACGGGTACGAGCCTGGCGATCCCGGCGTGATAGAACTGACGTGGCGGATTGAAGACGACCGCCTGATTATCACGCTGCGCGACTATGGACGGCGCTTCAATCCTGATGATGTTCCGCCGCCGGATCTTTCGTCGCCGCTGGAGGAACGGCAGCCAGGCGGGTTGGGGCTCTATCTGATGAACCGGTTGATGGATCAGGTGCGCTTCGACTTCGACGATGCCAGCGGCAACCTCCTGACGATGGTGAAATACATTCTGCCGCGCGTCCAGGCGCGCGAGTTCCGATTGAGCGGCAGGCTCGATGCGGTCGGAACGGCGACGGCGCTTGCGCCGGTGCACCAGGCGATTGCCGATGGTGCGGAGTATGTGTTGCTCGATTTCGATAACGTGACATTTCTCAGCAGTACGGCGCTGCGTTCGCTGTTGCTGGCGCGCAAAGAACTGCTGGCGCGCAATGGTGAATTGCGCCTCTGCAATCTGCGTCCACAGGTGCGCGAGGTGTTCGAGTTGACCGGCTTTACCCGGATATTTTCCATTCACTCCTCGCGGAACGAGGCGCTGGCGGCGTTTGGACAGGAACACGTGTGAATCGCGAGCGGCGGCTCATCCTCTATTGTCTGGTCGTGGGCGCAGTCGGCTGGACTGCCCTCTTCCTCAGCAGCCCCGGCGCTGCACCCTGGGGTGTCTTGGCGTTGTTCATCGTTCTGGCGCTCTTGATTGAAGCCGCAGCCTTCCGTGTGCCGCCAGCCGATCCGCACAGTTTGACCGGCATTGTCATTCTCTCAGCGGCGCTGGCGCTCGGTCCCGCCGATGGCGCGCTGGTCGCTGGGGTCTCCGGGTTAATCTTCGGCGTGTTGCTGCCGTTGATCTACCGCCGTCCGCGAACCTTCTACCTGATCGCGGCTCGTCCGTTGCTGCGCAGCGGCGTGCGCGCCGGGGCGGTGCTGGCAGGCGGGGCGCTGGCGCATCTTCTGGCTGATGATACGCCCGGTCAAGCGCTCCTGCTGATGGCGCTGATCCTCTGCTACCCGACGCTTATCCAACTGAATCGCGCGATCCGCGAATACATTCAGGGCGGAATGACCGGCGTCCTGACGTGGTGGCAGTCCTCCTGGAAGGCGGTGCTGGCCGCCGAAGTTGCACCCTTGCCGCTGGCGGCGCTGTTCGCCGCGATCTTCACGCGACTGGGAACCGGGTATTTTGTGTTGGCGGCAACCGGGTTGCTCGCCGCCAGTCTGGCAGTGCGGCGAGCGGCGATGAATCTCCGCAACCAGGGCGCATCAATCCGTGAATTGGGGCTGCTGAACGAAGCCAGCCGCGAGATTATTCGCGCCGAGCTCAATGTCGAGGCGCTCAGCGAGTTGATCTACCGCGCTGCGAGCAAGGTGGTTGATACGTCGTCGTTTCATCTGGGGCTGTTCGAACCGGAGAGTGACCGGTACACCCTGGTCGTGCGCGTCCAGGATCGGATGCGCTTGCCGCCGTTGACGGTCGATCTGCCGAGCGGCGATGGTCTGGTCGGCTGGATGCGACAGACAGGGCGCTCGTTGCTGGTCGAGGATTTCACCGCCGAGATGGATCGTCTGCCCGCGCGCCCGCGGTACCAGAGCGACCGTCCGCCGCGTTCCGGGATCTATGTGCCGCTCCTCGATGGCGGCAATGTGATCGGCACCATCTCGATCCAGAGTTATCAACCCTATGCGTTCGATGCCGACGATCTGCGCATGCTTTCGCTCCTCGCGGATCAGGCGGCGGTTGCGATCTCGAAGGCGCGCGCCTTCGCCGCTGCCAACGAGCGCGCCGTGCAACTCCAGGCGATCCAGGATGTCAGCGAGCGCATTACGGCGATTCTCGACCTGGACCAACTGCTCCCTTCGGTGGTCCGGCTGATCCGTGAACGGTTCGGCTACCATACCGTTCATATTTTTCT
Organism: Roseiflexus sp.; assembly: GCA_034436075.1. Classification (GTDB taxonomy): domain Bacteria; phylum Chloroflexota; class Chloroflexia; order Chloroflexales; family Roseiflexaceae; genus Roseiflexus. The sequence goes on along the minus strand of DAOTWI010000996.1, from coordinate 1,017 downwards.
GCTCGAAGAGGATGGGCGCCTGCACTTCAGCGCCAGCACGGTCGAGGGCGAGGCGCTCGAACGTTTGCGCCGGATCGTCGTGAACCCTGGCGAAGGGATCGTCGGCAGCGTGGCGCTGACTGGCCAACCCGCGCTGATCAACGATGTCAGCGCCGATCCGCGCTACATCAACGACGACTCAAGCACGCGCGCCGAACTCGCCGTGCCGCTGCGCTATGCCGAGCATGTCATCGGCGTGCTCGACATTCAAAGCACAGAAGCCGGTCGCTTCCAGCGCAGCGACCTGTTTGTCACCCGCACCCTCGCCGATCAGGTCGCGGTCGCCGTCAAGAGCGCGCGCGCGTTTCAGGCGCAGCGCGAAGAGGCGTGGACGCTCAATGCGCTGTTGCAGGTCGCGGAGAATCTCTCGCGCGCCACGTCGCTCGATACGCTGCTCCCCGCCGTGGTGCGCCTGCCGCCGCTCCTCCTCGGATGCGACCGCTGCTACTGCCTGATCTGGGATCGCCCGGCCGCTTCCTTTACGCCGCTGGCAGCCTATGGGTTGAGTCCTGCCGACCGGGCGACCTTTGTGGGTTGCCCGATGACTGAGAAGGATGCGCCATTGCTGGCGGAAGTAGTGCGCACCGTTGCGCCACTGGCGCTCGACTCCGCCAGCGGGCATGGTCACCTCTGCGCTCCGATCGTCGAACGCTTTGGCAGCGCCTCGCTCCTGGTGACGCCGCTCTGGACGCGCGGCGCGGCGTTGGGCGTTCTGGCGCTCGATTATGGTCCCACGCCGCATCATTTCACGGCACGCGACCTGACCCTGGCAAACGGCTTTGCGTCACAGATCGCCGGGGCGCTCGAAAGCGCGTTGCTGGCGCAGGAAGCGGCGCAGGCGGCGCGGTTGGAGGAAGAACTGCGCGTGGCGCGCGACATTCAGCGCACCCTGTTGCCGGCGCGCGCGCCACATCTGCCGGGTTGGGAAACCGTTGCCCACTGGCGTTCGGCGCGGATGGTCGGCGGTGATTTCTTCGA
>DAOTWI010000995.1:0-4747 GCA_034436075.1 Roseiflexus sp. | reverse complement strand
CGCACCCATGGTCGCCGACCCCCTCCACCACCGCCACGGCGCCTGAGTTGCGCACGGCGAAGCGCTCACCGGCGCGACCGGCGGCGAAGAGCGTGCCTCCGGTGGCGCCGTAGAGACAGGTATTGCCGATGATCGTGCTCTCGTGCCACGGATAGCGCGCCTGTGGCAGCGGCCGCACCACGATCTCGCCGCCAGCCATGCCCTTGCCGACGTAGTCGTTGCACTCACCGTCGATCAGCAGCCGGACGCCAGGCGCCAGGAAGGCGCCAAAACTCTGCCCTGCGCTGCCGCGGAAACTGACCGTAATCATGCCCTCCGGCAGACCCGCCTCGCCGAACCGCTGCCCGATTTCGCCGGAGAGCGTGGCGCTGACCGTGCGATCAACATTCGTGATCGGGTAGTGGAGTTCGACGTACAACTGATGATCGAGCGCGCGCGACGCATCGTCGAGCAACCGCTGGTTCAGTGCGCCAACTCCGATCAGGCCATTCCATGGCTGCACATTGCGGATCGGATCGCCAGGGCGGTCGAAGCGCGCCAGCAGCGGCGCCAGGTTGAGCGCATCCGCGCCAGGGTGACCGCGCAGAACCTGGCGCAGCAGGTCGGTGCGCCCGATGATCTCATCAAGCGAACGCGCGCCGATGGAAGCCAGGATTTCGCGCACCTCCTGCGCCACATGGCGGAAGAAATTGACCACATCCTCCGGCTTGCCAGGGAACTTCGCGCGCAGATCAGCGCGCTGCGTGGCAACGCCGACCGGGCAGTTGTTCGTGTGGCAGGTGCGCGCCATGACACACCCCTCGGCGATGAGCGCCGCCGTGCCAAACGAGAACTCGTCAGCGCCGAGCAACGCCGCCAGCACCACGTCACGCCCGGTTTTGAACCCGCCATCGACGCGCAGCCGCACCCGCCCGCGTAACCCGTTGAGCACAAGCGTCTGCTGCGTCTCGGCAAGCCCGATCTCCCAGTTGACGCCAGCATTCTTGATCGACGACAGCGGCGACGCGCCAGTGCCGCCTGAATGCCCGGAAATGTGAATGACATCCGCGCCGCCCTTGGCAACTCCAGCGGCAATCGTGCCCACCCCCGCCTCGGCGACCAGTTTGACCGACACTGCCGCGCGCGGATTGACCTGCTTCAGGTCATAGATCAGTTGCGCCAGGTCCTCGATGCTGTAAATGTCGTGGTGCGGCGGCGGCGAGATCAGCGTCACGCCCGGCGTCGTATGGCGGATGCGCGCAATTTCCTCTGAGACTTTGATGCCCGGAATCTGGCCCCCTTCGCCGGGCTTGGACCCCTGCGCCATCTTGATCTGCAACTCCAGCGCCGACGCCAGATACGCCGGGGTGACACCGAAGCGACCGGAGGCAACCTGCTTGATCGTGCTGTTGCGTTCGTCGTGGTAGCGCTCCGGGTCCTCGCCGCCTTCGCCGCAGTTGCTCATGCCGCCGAGGCGATTCATTGCAACCGCCAGCGTTTCATGCGCTTCGAGACTGGTTGAGCCATGCGACATCGCAGCGGTTGAGAAGCGGCGCACAATCGCCTCGATCGGTTCGACGTCATCGACCGGGATCGGTTGCACCGGTCCGGCGCTCCGCTCTTCGAGCGGAATAATCTCGAGCAGATCGCGCAGTTCGGCAGGCGGACGGTCGTGCACCAGTGTGCTGTACGCCAGATAATCGGCGTAGCTGCCGCCGTTGGCGGCGCGTTGCAGCGCGTGGACGACCGCTGGCGAAAAGGCGTGGTATTCGCCATCCTTTTTGAACTTGTAGTAGCCGGGATGCGGCAGCGACGAGCGCCCGGCAAGCGCAGGCAGGCGATTGGAGAACGCTGCTTCGTGATGTTCGAGCACATCGGCAGCCAGTTTGCGGAAGCCATGCCCGCCAAGATGGGCAGGCACACCCGCAAAACAGCGCTCGATGACTTCGTCTGCCAACCCCACCGTCTCAAAAATCTGCGCGCCGCAGTAACTGTCGACCGTCGAGATGCCCATCTTGGACATCACCTTGAGCAGCCCTTTTTCGAGTGCATGGATGTAGTTCTGCTCGGCTTCATCTGCGAGTTCACCGGCGGCGCGGCGATCGGGTGTTTCGCTTGCCCTGCCGCGCACCTCATCGCGTTCGACGGCGAGCGCGCGCACGGTTGCGAGCGCCAGGTACGGGTTGACCGCCTCGGCGCCCATGCCGACGAGACATGCCAGGTGGTGGACTTCGCGCGGTTCGCCGCTTTCGACGACCAGGCTCACCGACGTGCGCAAGCCCGTGCGGATGAGATGCTGGTGCACCGCACCAAGCGCCAGGAGCGCCGGGATTGGCGCGCGCTGCTCACTGACGCCGCGGTCGCTGATAATCAGAATGACCTTATTGGCGGCAATCGCATCTTCCGCCTCACGGCACAGGCGGTCGAGCGCCGCGAGCATACCGTGGACGCTGTCATCAGCCACGAAGGTCGCATCCAGCGTCGCCGTGGCAAATGCCGGGTCGCTGATATCGCGCAGCATCGCCAGATGTTCATTGTTCAGCACCGGGCTGGCGAGACGCAACAGGTGCGCATGTTCCGGCGTCTCGAGCAGCAGGTTGCCGCGCCGGCCGAGGCTAAACGAAAGGGACATCACCAATTCTTCACGGATCGGATCGATCGGCGGGTTGGTCACCTCGGCGAAGCGCTGCTTGAAGTAATTGTAAAGCGGGCGCGGGCGATCAGCGAGCACAGCCGTCGGCGTATCATCGCCCATCGAGCCGACCGGTTCCACCCCATCGCGCAGCATCGGCTTGAGGACGACCGCCAGTTCCTCGGCGGTATAGCCGAAAGCGCGCTGCAATTCGCCGAGCAGCGCCGATTTGCTTTCACGCGCGGAGCGGCTTTCCGGCTCGTCCGGCTCACTGACGCGCGGTGCGCCAGCAGGCGCCAGCACGCGCATATGGCGCTTGAGCCATTCGGCATACGGCTGCCGATCCGCAAGCCTGCTGCGAATGTCGTCGTTTTCTTCAAAGCGACCGGTGCGCAGATCGGCGGCGATCATCTGACCGGGACCCACCTTCCCTTTCCGCACGATGCGCGACTCATCGACCGACACCGCGCCGACTTCCGACCCGCAGATCACCAGACCATTGTCGGTGAGCAGATAGCGCGCCGGGCGCAACCCATTCCGGTCGAGCGCCAACCCGACCACCTGACCATCGCAGAACGCCAGCGCCGCCGGACCGTCCCATGGTTCCATCATGCCAGCGTGGTACTGATAGAACGCGCGCCGGGGCGGCGCCATATCGTGCACCCGTTCCCAGGCTTCAGGAACGAGCATCGTCAGGCTATGGCGAATATCGCGCCCGCCCATCACCAGCAGTTCGAGCACATTATCGAGCATAGCCGAGTCGCTGCCGCGGGTATCGACAACTGGACCGATCGAGGCAGCGCTGAGCGCTATTGCCTGCGGATCGCCATCGATTGCTGATTCGATCAGTGCAGGTTGTTGCGCAGACGCAGCCGCGCGACGCCACTCCGCCTCGCGCGCCTGCATCCAGGTGATGTTGCCGCGCAGGGTATTGATTTCACCGTTGTGCGACAGCATGCGGAACGGCTGGGCGCGTTCCCAGGTAGGGAAGGTGTTGGTTGAGTAGCGCTGATGATACAGTGCAATCGCCGTTTCGTACAGCGGATCGCGCAAGTCGTCGTAGAACTCGGGCAATGCGGGCGCAACCAGCAACCCCTTGTAGACCAGCGTCCGGCTTGAGAGGGAAGGAATGGAGAACCCCTCCAGGCGGTGGGCGCGCGCTTCGGCTTCAATCGTGCGGCGAGCCAGGTACAGGGCGCGCTCGTAGGCGTTCGGCGCGGTATGGTTGTGCGGCGGGCGGGCAATCAACGCCTGCTCGATCACCGGGCACGACTCGCGCGCACTGTCGCCGAGCGCGTCGAGGTTGATCGGAACCGGACGCCATGCCAGCAGCGCCATGCCATAATGGGCAAGGATCTGTTCCACCACGCCGCGCGCTGTATTGCGATGCCCCTCGTGCTGCGGCAGGAAGAACATGCCAACCGCAAGGTCCTCAACCGGGTAGCGAATGCCGCGCATTGCCAGTTCACGGGCAAAAAACGCACGCGGAATCTGGGTCAGCACGCCAGCGCCATCGCCGCTCTTCCCATCCGCCGCCACGCCGCCGCGGTGCGCCATCCGCCCGACGGCGGTCAGCGCATACGCCAGTATCGCATGACCCGGTTCACCGCTCAGGCGGGCAACGAAACCAATGCCGCAGGCATCGTGTTCGAAGCGCGGATCGTACAGGCCGCGCACCTCTGAGTTCTTCAGTTGATCCATCGTGTCTATCACCTTGCTCCCTGACATGGCGTACACACAACCAGCGCTCCACAGTTCCGGGGGGAGCGACATTGCCGTTCGCAGATGCTGTGTCTGGCGGGATGACCTGAATGATGCGCGATTCTGACGCTTCGAGAAGCGTACCGCAACGACGATGGCGCGAGTGCGCCGGCAAACAACAACGGGGGCGTTGCTGTGCCCGATACGCCAAACGCCCACAGCACACACTCGTCGGTCGAGCAGGCTGCGGGCGTCGCTGCAATCCGCAAAATCAGGTTAAGGGCTACTATAACGGCTCAGAGGCAATTTGTCAAGCCGTTAAGAGGTGAAGGGTCCAGGCATAATTTGTCAGATGCCAGCGATTGAAATCGCTTCTGGCGGGCCTGCGGCCGACCGTCCGCCTGCGCGGACGGGCACGGCGGCGTCCACGCGCGG
>DAOTWI010000994.1:0-4015 GCA_034436075.1 Roseiflexus sp. | reverse complement strand
GCCTGCCCGCGCTGCGCCGCCGTGAAGCGCCAGGGTCACGCCGCGCAGGCGCAACTCGCCGCCGAATACTGCTGCGAGGACCTGATCCGGTTGCGGGATCGTTCCAGGACCGCCGGGGTTGAAGGTTTCGGGGAAACTCTGGCACATCACCAGGACGCCGACGAACTCAACGCCGCCGCAGGGCCAGGTGCGCTGCGGGTACTGGAAACGCAACCCGACCCACCCGAAACGATCAACTGGCAACGGAGGCGGATCGACCGTCCGCGCGTGATCCGGCGCGATCAGCAACAGCGCGCGTTTTTTGCCGGTCGCCTGCTGATTGTAGAACGGCTCGAACCGGCGCCGGATGCACTCGAGCATCTGCTGTCGCGTTGGGTTGGCGATGCCGCATGTGTCGCCTTCGGCGAACACGGGGAACGTCACCGGCTGCGGCAGCGGATCGGGAGTGACGCGGGGAGCATAGTAGGCATACATCGGCATCACATAGTGTGGATGCACCAGCACCAGATCATCGGGATGGGCGCGCACGGCAAGCGCTGCAACTGCTTCGCGCCACTGTTCCTTGACCGGGTCGCCGCTGAATAAGCCCTTCCCCGGCTGTATGAGCGCCGCAACGCATGCCGCCAGGCTGACGGCGATCAGGGTTGCGGAGACAGGGCGCGTGACTGAACCATGCGACGGATGTGCCGCTTTGGGGTCACCACGACGCGCAAGCAGCGGGTACGTCAGAACGAGGAGCCACGCCGGGAATGCAGGTGCAGCGTAGCGCGCTTCGTACACCGGCGCAAGGGTGTGAACAATCGCAAACAGCGCCAGCGGCGCCAGGAACAGACTGAGAACGACGCCAGCGCCGCCATGACCGTCGCGCGCGTCGCGCACCAGCAACACCGCGCCCCATACGGTCAGGGCGCCGAACGGCAGCAACCAGATCAGCGCCGGCAAACCCAGGTAGCCTTCCAGTTCGCCGGGTCCGCGGTTCAGGCTGAAATGCGCAAAGGTAAACCAGAGACCCTCGAGCATGCCGACGGCGCTGCGCTCACTTCCCATGCGTTCGTCGCGCGTCGCCAGAATCACCCCGGCAACGCCAGCGACGCTCAACGCCAGCGCTCCAGTTCCCCACATCACAACCCGCCAGCGCGCGACGCCTGCACCACGCCGCCACAGGTGCAGCGCAATGACGAACGCAGCGCCCGCCAGCGACAACAGCGCCAGGCGATGCACAAAGACACTGATCAGCGCCACGCCAGCGAAGAGCAACCAGGCGCGCTGCGCACCCGACCGCAAGGCGCGCAGCAATGTCCAGAGGAGCAGCGCCGACGCTAGGATGAGCAGACTGTAGACTTTGGCGTCTTGCGCGTACCAGAGGGCATACGGCGAGAACGCTGCAAGCACGCCGACCAACGCCAGCGTATACCCATCATGGGCCCGCCCTGAAGCGACGCGCAGTTCGCCAGCCGCTGCCATCAGCGCCGGTATGACTAGCGCCCCCGCCAGCGCCGACGGGAAGCGCAGCGCCCATTCGGAGTCGCCCGCCACGAGGACCCATGCCTTCAGCAGCAGATGGTAGAGCGGGTACCCGGCATTGGGGCTGAACAATTCACCAACGAGCGCCAGCCATCCCTTGCCGGTCACTTCGACCCATGTGCTTCCTTCGTCGAGCCACAGGCTCTGCGCGTCCAGGCGATAGAGGCGCAACCCGAACGCCAGCGCGATCAATGCCGCGATGAGCAGGAGCATCCGCTGCGCAGCATCTGCCCGGCTGCCAGCGAGTCCTCTGGCGCGCCGGGTGAAAGCGGTCAGGCTTGTAGTTACGAACTGGCGCATCGCAGAACCAAGAACCGAGAACTAATAGGAAGATCAATCAGATATTGGACAATCTCGTGATCGGCGTTGGCTTCGACAGGCTCAGCCAACACCAACCGCTCCACAGGTGTAGGCGTGATTGTCCAGGTTTAGGGTGATCTTCGCTATAGGCAACAACGGGAAGTCTGGTCATGCAGCAACCTGTTCAATCTCAACCTCAGGCGGAATAGGTTCGCCATCTTCCTCGAGCACTTCGATGTAGAGCCGAATGGCTTCGGCAATATTCGCCAGCGCCTCGGCGCGGGACTCGCCCTGGCTGACGCATCCCGGAAGGCTGGGGCACGTCGCAATCCACCATCCGGCTTCGTCCTGCGTGAGAATGACGGTACGAGTCATATGCGCATCCTTTCACGTCGCTCCCATGCTACACGAACGGTAATGCGCGCGCAACTGCGGGTGCGACCCTCAGAACAAACGCCCGCTACCACTCGTATCATATGCAGAAACGACTCTTGGCACACGGAGGATTCGCTATGGGCGACATTGGACGCCTGTTGATCGGCATGGGCGTGGTGTTGATCGTCATCGGCGCATTGCTGCTGTTTGCGGGAAAAGCGCCGTGGCTGGGGCGATTGCCGGGGGATATTCTCATCGAGCGCGAGAATGTGCGCATCTTCATCCCGATCGGGACGATGCTGCTCCTCAGCCTGGCGCTGACGATCATTGCCAACCTGGTGGCGCGCTTCTGGCGCTGATGGCATTTGAGAAGTTAATCCAGCATCGCCCGGTCTAGCCCGCGCAGGCAGGCTTCGCTTCCCGTAGCCCGTGGCTTATGGTTTTTGAGAAAATAATCCGGTATTGCCACGTCTAGCCTGCGCAGGCAGGCTTCGCTTCCCGTAGCCCGCGACTTTAGTCGCCGGGCGGGTAGAAAGTTCAGAAGCGCAGTCGGCATTATGCAGCCTCGAGCGGTAATGTCGCCTGGTTGAGATCGATGCCGTTGAGCACAGGAATTGCGTGCCCGTGCTGCAACCCCAGGATAAGCCATCCTTCCAGAACCTGCTGAAGTTCGGCGCGACACTCCTCGAGTGTGGCGCCGGTCGCCCAGACGCCGGGGCATTCCGGGATTTCGCCGTAGTATGGTGTATCGGGCTGGTCGTCGAGCAGTTCGTAGCGGGCGCGATCCATCGCAGCCTGGATATATGCGGTCAGCATGATCGTCCTCCGGTGCGTGTCGATTGCCTGCCTGGCATAGCCAGCAATGCGACCGGAACAAAAAAACCCCTGATATGCTTCAGGAGTTCTGGCGCCTTGGAGCCGGCGGCGGGATTCGAACCCGCGACCTACTGTTTACAAGACAGTTGCTCTGCCAGCTGAGCTACGCCGGCGCACCATCATTGTAGCACGGGAGCGCCGGGTGCGTCAATGTATCGTTGCGAATGAATGATACGGATTGTCGTGAATAATAGGACACGGATTGTCGCGGATCGAGACGGATTCACACGGATAACTACAAGCGCATCCGCGCCCATCCGTCGCACCCGTCCGCCCGCGTCCGGTGACGGTCACATCTGCCTGATTGCCAGTAGCGCTGACGTCGCCGGGGGCGCTGGCAGGACTATACTCTCGCTGGCATCCCACGTCACCGTCACCTGCGCCCGCACCCGCCGGGGGCGCTGGCAGGACTATACTCTCGCTGGCATCCCACGTCACCGTCACCTGCGCCCGCACCAATGGTATAATAGTGTCGCCAATACGATGATGTTGCGGGAGAATGTCTATGTCCGCTCTGCTCGCTCCGCGCAATGGCCTGCCGTCGAGCATCGAACCGCCGACCCCGGAGGAAAGTTTGAACGATGCACGGCAGCGCATGGCGCGCACCTTCCGCCGCGATGAGTTTGTCTGGATCATTGCCGAGCGCTACGATGAGCACGCCGCCGCCTGGCTGATCGATGTGCTGCGCCAGGGCGCCGAGGGGCGCTGGATGCGCCAGCGTTACCGGTACGACGTGGTTGCAGGCGTGCTCTACTTCCTCGGCGAAAGCGCGGTCGACCGCCAGACGTTCCGCGAACTGCGCCGCGCCTCCGCGCCGTTCGATGTTCCTGCATGGCAGGATCGCTGATGGCTGAGGCGTGCTCGAGTGGATACATGGTCTGTGATTCATCCGCCAGCGCCCGGTCCAGCCCGCGCAGGCGGGCTTCGCACCCGGCGCCTG
>DAOTWI010000993.1:0-8155 GCA_034436075.1 Roseiflexus sp. | reverse complement strand
CCGTGCGGCAGCGCCAGAAACGCCACGTCCACATCGCCGAGCGGCGCCTCATCAGGCGCAATCAGCGGCGCGTCGAGCAGACCGGGAACGACATCAGCGAGCGACGCCCCAGCCGACGACTCGGAGGCGGTGAACACAACGCGCGCCTCCGGGTGGCGTCGCAGCCAGCGGAGCAATTCATACCCGGCATACCCGGTTGCGCCAAAAATGCCGACGCGGATCATGCGCCCTCCAAAGAAAAGCCCTTCGGACTATTGCAGTGTCCGAAGGGTGGATCATCACGCTGACGCTTCTCTTGCCCGATGCACTCGTGCTGCGCACGCGCGGCTAACCCTCCAGACCGGTGCGACCCGGACGACGGAAGCGACGCAGTGTGCGCAGGCTGTCAGGCGTCTGATTCATAGCGAGGGTAATCATAGCGCCGATTACCCCGCTTGTCAAGTGGCAGACAAAGGCAAAGAACGCTCTCACCCGCATATCCTGCCGGATTTTTTCGCCAGTTGATCAAAAAACGCCCTGGCATCTTGAGGAGCAGTAACCGCAAGAATAGCCCACCGCGCCTCTTCTCCTACCGTCCACCATCCTTCGACAGGCTCTGGATCATCGGTTGCGCCAGGCGCGGAAGAACTGCACGCTGGTCCAGATCAGGGTTGCGGCGATCAGCGGCAGCGCCAGCAACATCGCGTTGGTAAAGGTCTCCAATGCTGGATTGCGGGTAGCGCCCAGAATAAGGAAGAGCGCGTAGGCGATGTAGCTGCCCAGGAACAGAACGCCCTCCCAGCGAGCAATGGCGAAGCCCGTGAAAAAGATCGGCAGACAGGCTACCGCCACAGCAATCATGATCGGCATGTCAAATCTGATGATGAGCGGATGAACATTGAGCCCACCCGGAGTAACCATCGCCGATAGTCCGATGATGCCCAGGATGTTGAAAATGTTCGAGCCAACAACGTTCCCAATAGCGATGTCGCGCTCCTTTCGAATGGTGGCGATGATCGAGGTGGCCACTTCAGGCAGCGAGGTGCCAGCGGCGACGATCGTCAGTCCAATGATCACGTCGCTTACGCCGAAGGTGCGGGCAATGCTCGTGGATGAGTCGATCAGGTAGTCAGATCCGAGCGCCAGAGCGCCGAGCCCTGCTGCGATGAATCCGACCTGATGAGCGATGTCGCCGCCTTTCGTCGTTCCGCCCTTGCCGAAGAGCGAGCCAGCGATGAAGAGCACGGCGCCCACGATAAAGAAGCCGGTTACCACTGTGTTGAACCATCCCAGAACATAGCCAGCGGCAGCCAGAGCCGCCACCGCCGCCGCCCCGCCGAGCCAGAGCGGACTCTTGCCCGCGATGGCGTCGATGGTTGTTGCATCCGCAACTGTCGCACTCGCTGCTGTCTCCTTGCGACTCTGCACGATCGACCAGACAGTGTAGACCACGATCCCTGCAAAGAGCAGGGCGCCATCGAGAAAGCCGATCCTCCCGTCGAGAGCGAGCAACAGCAACAGGATCGACACACCCACCATGATTGGCGCCTCGCGCCGCACCAGGCGCAGTGAGACGACCAGCGGCAGAATGAGGGCGCAGATGCCCAGGATAAACAGCACATTGAAGATGTTCGATCCCACCACGTTGCCAACGGCGATGTCGGGGTCGCCCGACAGACCAGCCTGGATGCTCACCGCCATTTCTGGCGAACTCGTCCCAAAGGCTACCACCGTCAGACCAATCACCAGCGGCGAGATGCCGAAGGTCGCCGCGACGCTTGACGCCCCTCGCACCAGCAACTCACCACCTGCCGCGAGCAGCGCAAGCCCTGTCGCCAGCATCAGCAGAGTCGGAACCCAATCCATGGTTTGCCCTCCCAGGTGTCAGGTCTCGTGCACACCAAAAAGCGAGACCATCACGGCGTTTCAAACGTCGCAATGGTCTCGCCTGTCGGTCGGGCACGACCTGAGCGCCGGGCAAACATGCCGTACTGACGACACTCAGTTCCACGTAAAGAGTGGAAGGCTACTCCCCATCTGAGATGGTGTGAAATCTCTGAGAGAAGTGTATCAGGGTTTTGCCGGTTGTCAAGGGCGTCGACTCTGGTGTGAATATGCAAGACAATGTTGCATCGACGAACGTATCGGAAGCATATGCTACACTGTGTCTGTTCCCAAACCATCAGGAGGCACCTTATGAGCGCCATCTACAATTTCAACGCCGGTCCGGCGATCCTCCCCGCGCCTGTGCTGGAGCGCGCGCAGCGCGAATTGCGCGACTACCAGGGTCGCGGGATGTCGATCCTCGAGATGAGCCACCGTTCGCCGGAGTACGAAGCGATCAATGCCGAAGCAGCGGAACGCCTCAAACGTCTCCTTGGCGTCGGCGAGGAGTATCACGTGCTCTTCTTGCAGGGCGGCGCCAGCTTGCAGTTTGCCATGCTACCGCTCAATTTCTTGCCGCCGGGCGCGTCGGCGGATTACGTGCTCACCGGCGCGTGGGCGGAAAAGGCGTATGAGGAAGCGTTGCGCGTCGGGCAGGCGCGGGTGGCTGCCAGCGCCGCCGAAACAGGCTACCGCAGCCTGCCCGCTCAGGCAGACCTCGCGCTCGACCCCAATGCAGCGTATGTCCACATCACCAGCAACGAGACGATCCAGGGCATTCAGTGGCACGCCTGGCCCGACACCGGGAATGTGCCGCTGGTTGCCGATATGAGCAGCGACATCCTCTCGCGCCCGCTCGAAACGCATCGTTTTGCGTTGATCTACGCCGGCGCCCAGAAGAACCTTGGACCAGCGGGTGCCACGATTGTGGTCATTCGAGATGCGTTCCTCCAGCGCGCGTTACCGAATCTGCCGGTGATGCTGCGCTATGCGACGCATGTGAAGAACCGCTCGCTCTACAACACACCGCCAGTGTTCGCGGTCTACATGGTGAACCTGGTGCTTGCATGGATCGAAGAGCAGGGCGGACTTGCCGCCATGGAAGAACGCAACCAGCGCAAGGCGGCGACGCTGTACCGCGTGATTGACGAGAGCGGCGGATTCTATCGCGGGCACGCCGCACCGGATCATCGCTCACTCATGAATGTCACCTTCCGCCTGCCGGACGAAACGCTGGAGAAGCGGTTCGTCGCCGAAGCGACCGCGCAGGGCATGGTCGGGCTGGCAGGGCACCGGTCGGTCGGCGGCATTCGCGCATCGATCTACAACGCGATGGGACAGGAAGGGTGCGATGCGCTGGCGGCGTTTATGACCGATTTCATGCGCCGCAATGGCTAGACGGAGTTGTAACTATGCCGCTCCCTGCCGACTATGTTGAGCGCGTCTATGCGGGCGTGCTGGGGAAGATCATCGGCGTCTATCTGGGGCGCCCCTTCGAGGGGTGGACGTATGACCGGATCATGGCGGAGTTGGGCGAGGTCTGGCATTACGTTCACGAACGGCGCGGCGTGCCGCTGGTTGTGACCGATGACGACATTTCCGGCACATTCACCTTTCTGCGGGCGCTGCCGGATTACGGCAATACGCGCGCCCTCTCCCCGGCGCAGATTGGACAGACCTGGCTGAACTATATCATCGAGAATCGCGCCATTCTCTGGTGGGGCGGCATGGGACGCTCGACCGAACATACCGCGTTTCTGCGCCTGAAGCGCGGAATTGCCGCGCCCCGCAGCGGTTCGGCGGCGCTGAACGGGAGGGTGGTTGCCGAGCAGATTGGCGCGCAGATTTTCATCGACGGCTGGGCGATGGTTGCGCCTGGCGACCCGGAACTGGCTGCCGACCTGGCGCGCCGCGCCGCCTCGGTCAGTCACGATGGCGAGGCAATCTATGGCGCGCAGGTGATTGCCGCTATGGAGTCGCTGGCATTCGTCGAGCGCGACCTGCATGTGCTGATCGATGCCGCCGTCCGAGGTATTCCGCGCGACTCGATCATCTTCCGCCTGATTGCCGACCTGCGCGAATGGCGCGTGCGCTTTCCCGACTGGCGCGCTGCGCGTGAGCAGATCGCGGCGCAGTATGGCTACGACCGCTATCCGGGCAATTGCCACATTGTCCCCAATCACGCGCTGATTCTGCTGGGGCTGCTCTACGGCGACGATGACGTTCAGAAGTCGCTCATGATCACCGCCACTGCCGGCTGGGACACCGACTGCAACGCAGGTAACGTCGGCTGCCTGCTGGGGATCAAGAACGGGCTGGCAGGCATCGACGCCGGTCCCGACTGGCGTGGTCCGGTGGCGGATCGGCTGTACCTGCCGACTGCCGACGGCGGGCGGGCGGTGACCGATGCCGTGCGCGAGACGTATGCCGTCGTCAATATTGGCAGGACGCTGGCGGGTGAAGCGCCGCTGGCGCCCAAGCATGGCGCGCGCTTTCACTTCGAGTTGCCGGGAAGCGTCCAGGGATTTGTCGTCGATGAGAGTACCGATGCGCGAGGGACGCTGAGCATTGAGAATGTCGCCGGGCATAGCGATTGCGGACAGCGCAGCCTGGCGTTTCAGTACCGTCACCTCGCGCCGGGATGCGCAGCACGAGCGGCGACCGCCACATTTCTGCTGCCCGACATGCTGCATATGCCGGGCTATGCCATGCTCGCCTCCCCAACCCTCTACCCTGGCCAGCACCTCAGTGCGCGCGTATGCGCCGATGAATTAAACCCTTTCCCGGTGCAGTGCTGCCTCTACCTCATGGTGTACGACTCATGCGATGCACTTGTTCGGATGTACAGTGATGCAACAACGCTAACGCCGGGATCAGAACATATCTTTGCCTGGCGCGTGCCAGACACCGGCGGTCAGCCGATTGCAGCGGTCGGCGTCGAACTGCGTGGGCGCGGGCACGGAACGGTGTATCTCGATTATCTGACCTGGGAGGGCGCACCGGAGACAACATTCGGCAGACCGGCGGGCGGCGGCGATATGTGGCGTCGCGCCTGGGTGAATGGCGTCAGCGGGTATGAACAGGGGATAAACGAACCTTACCGCCTGATCCAGAACGAGGGCACGGGCTTGCTGATCCAGGGGACGCGCGAATGGCGCGATTACCGTGTCAGTGCAACCGTGACGCCGCATCTGGCGGAAGCCTTTGGCATAGGTGCGCGTGTACAGGGTATGTGCCGCTACTATGCGCTGCTGCTGACCCGCACTGCGAACGATACCGGGGTAGTACAATTGGTACGGGCGCTCGATGGCGTCGCGCCGCTTGCCGAAGCGCCATTCGCCTGGGTCTACGACCAGCCGTACACCTTTGAACTGCGCGTGATCGGGCGCCACCTGCACGGCGTTGTCCGTGCCTCTGACGGCGCCAGCGTCGCTCTAGTTGCACAGGACGATCACCTGGACGGCGGCGGGATTGCGCTGGTGCTGACCGAAGGGCACATCAGCGCCGATCAGGTGCTGGTGTCACCTGTTTGAAAACCTGTGCTCGCAGGCGGGCTTCGCTTTCCATAGCCCGCGACTTATGATTTTTGAGAAAAATAATCCGCTATCGCCGGATATAGCCCGCGCAGGCGGGCTTTGCAGCAGGAGCCCGCGGCTTCAGCCGCCGGGCGGGCGAACGGATAGCGGCATAAGTATTCAAAGTCCATCAGCCGCCGGACGCCCAGGCGGATAGCGGAATATGTATTCAAAAACCATCAGCCGCCGGGCACAAGGCGAATGCCCGATGATTTTGTGAATGTTCAGATCAAAGAGCACGCGACCTGACGGCACAGGTCTGGCAGCAATGCTCAAATAAAGAACTTACATGGAGTCAGTCCAACGCTGTGCGTCTTTGCGTCATACGTTTCACACGTTTCACGCTTACCGGATAGGACGCTTCGCGGGAACGCCGACGGCGCGCGGGTAGACCGCAGGCGTGGGAGCGATTTTGGCGATGACCACTAGCGTTCGCGGTTCGACGCCGGGTATCTCCACCGGCTCGACGCCGATCAGCCGCCCGCCGAGCCGGGCGATGGCAACGCGCGCGCGGGCGATCTCGTCGTCACTATCGCCTCCCTTGGGCGCCAGCACCTGTCCGCCAATGCAACAGAGGGGGAGACAGTATTCCGCGAGCGTTGCCAGTTCCGCCACGGCGCGCGCCGTGACGACATCGTACTGTTCACGGTGCTGCGGGTCGCGTCCCACAACCTCGGCGCGCGCTGTGATCACAGTCACGTCGTGCAGGTCGAGCGCGGCAACGATATGCTTGAGGAATGCCGCTTTCTTGCCGACGCTTTCGACGAGGACGAGGCGCAATTCCGGGCGCAGAATCTTGAGCGGCAGTCCTGGAAACCCTGCCCCGCTGCCGACATCAATCAGGGAGGCTGGCGCCTCGCCCCAACTCAATGCACAGCGCAGCGAGTCGAGGAAATGACGGGTGACAATGTCGCGCTCATCGGTAATCGATGTCAGATTGACACGGGCATTCCAGGCGCGGAGTTCGGCGCTGTAGCGCACGAATTGTTCGATCTGGCGCTGATTGAGGCGCAACCCCCACGATGTGGCAATCCTCACCAGTTCGTCCATGGCTGCAACCGGCATATGGTCTTTCTCGTCATGCTTGCCCCTGATAATGGGCGTTGGCGTCGGCAGGCTCAGCCAACGCCTGCGGTCTGCTTGCCCCTGATGATGGGCGTTGGCTGCGGCAGGCGTTGGCGTCGACAGGCTCAGCCAATGCCTGCGGTCTGCTTGCCCCTGATGATGGGCGTTGGCTGCGACAGGCGTTGGCTGCGACAGGCTCAGCCAACGCCTGATGATGGGCGTTGGCTTCCACAGGCGTTGGCTTCGGCAGGCTCAGCCAACGCCTGCGGTCTGCTTGCCCCTGATAATGGGCGTTGGCTTCCACAGGCGTTGGCTTCGGCAGGCTCAGCCAACGCCCCGTTGCAGGACGGTTTATGGGCTGCTCACTCAGGAGAGACAAACGATAATCGGTACAGTCCATTCGTCTCGATGTAGGCGACGACAGAGTCCGGCGTCTGGTAACGGATGGGTCTGCCCTGTGCAACGCGCTGGCGCAGATCGCTGCTGGAAATGTCGAGCCGCGGACCGTCGATTACGATCAGGCGTTCCATCAATCCGGGCAGAACCTGCGACAGATGCGCCAGATCGAAGGAGGCGCCGGGGCGGGCAACGCCGACGATCTGCGCCAGTTCCAGGATGCGCCGAACCTCGCGCCAGCGCGGCAGGTCCGCCACCGAGTCGGCGCCGAGGATCAGGGAAAGGTCGTCGAACCCCTGATTGCGAAGGAGTTGCAGCGTGACATACGTATAGGACGGACCGGGACGGTCAATCTCGATGCTGGAGACCTCGAAGAAGGGATTACCGGCGCATGCCAGGCGCGCCATAGCAAGGCGCTGCGCTGGCAATGCCACACTCCCGCCTGGCTTCAGCGGCTGTTCACCCGCAGGAATGATCAGCACACGGTCCAGGTGCAGAACAACGCGCACCTCTTCTGCAATCGCCAGGTGCCCGTAGTGGATCGGATCGAATGAACCGCCGAGAATGCCGGTGCGACCGCTGCTCATGCCTGATCGATCTCGTGCTCGATTTCAGCGCCTTCCTGCAGCAGGTTCCACACCAACCAGGAGAGCGCCCGGCGGTCGCGGCGGTCGAGGTGCGCAACGTAGGGATGGATGAGTTCGATGATATCCTGGCGACTCAGCAGATAGCAGCGCCGACCGAGGTCGTGATAGAGCCGCAGCGCCAGCAGATCGGCAAACTCATACAACTCCTGTTCGGAGAGCGTTTCGTCAGAGTCAGGAAGAGACGGCATCGTCCTCACTCATCATCCTCATCGTCGCGCCGGAGGCGGCGGGTGCGGAGACGACTCTGGTAGTAACTGGCTTCGCGCGGGTCGTCGTGCGGCGCGCGACCGCGAGATTCACGTTCTGCACGCGACGGCTGAAGCGCAGCCGGCTCAGAGCGCGCCTCCGCCTCCGGGCTCATCGTGGTGTTGACCAGCGTATCGCCGATATACTCGAGCACATCGCGAATATCCTCGTTATCGTCGAGCATACTGTCGAACGGCAGCGCCACCCCGGAGACGGTCTTAACCGTCTGCCCGATCTCCTTCAGCGTGCGGTCAATCCCGCTCACCAGCGACTGCATCACCGCCGCCAATTCCTCGCGCTCCTGCACCGTCAGATTGGCGAACCCGATCAGCGCCTTCTCCTGCGCCCGCAGCAGCGTCGCGC
>DAOTWI010000992.1:0-5755 GCA_034436075.1 Roseiflexus sp. | reverse complement strand
CCCCGCGCGCGCTTCGTCGCTCGTGCGCACACGCGCCAGCATTTCGACCACAAAGCGCCGCACGGCGGCGCGTTCGCTCTCCCACACCACATCCACCACCCGCTTGGACGCCACAATCGCTTCTGGCGCGCTCGTCAGGCAGCGTTGGGCAATCTCCCGCACCGTGGCGTCGAGTTCGTCCGGCGGCACAACGCCGTGGATCAACCCGATCTCGAAGGCGCGCTCGGCGCTGAAGCGTTCGCCGGAGACGAACAGCGCCCGCGCCTGGCTGACGCCGATCTTCGGCACGACGTACTGCGCAATCACCGCCGGGATCAACCCGATCTTGACTTCGCCAAAGCCAAAGCGCGCGGTGTCGGCGGCAATCGCCAGGTCGCAGCACGCGACCAACCCTGCGCCGCCGCCGATGGCAGCGCCGTTGATCCGACCGAGCACTACTTTCGGGCACATCCAGATCGTCTCGAACATCGCCGCCAGCTCGCTGGCATCCGCCATATTTTCCTCGAAGGTCATGTCCATTGCGCTCTGCATCCAGCGCATGTCGCCGCCAGCGCAGAACGACTCGCCTGCGCCGGTCAGCACAATCACGCGCACCCCTGGATCGCTGGAAAGCGACTCGAACGCGATGCGCACCTCTTCGATGGTCGCGGCGTCGAAGGCGTTGTGAACGTCGAGACGGTCGAGCGTCACGGTGGCAATCGATCCGTCGCGTGTGATATGCACAGTCATCAGGCATGCTCCTCGCCGCGCAGGTAGCGCAGCAATGCGCGGCGCTGTTCCAGTCGCCGCTGGCTTTCCGGGTCGCCGCCCTGCAACACCTCATCGAGTGTGCGTTGCGCCTCTGGATGGTCGAGCAGATCGCGGTGCGCGTGGAAGACGCTCAGCGCCGCTGTATCGTCCCCGGCGTTCAGGAACGCAAAAATCGCCTGCCCCTGCGGCGTGTCAGTCCATGTTTCACGGTAGAAGCGCAACTGCGCCAGAGCGACCAGGCGCTGCCGCAACCCATCGGCAACGTCCTGCTGCCCGGCGTCGGCGAACTGTTGCGCCAGATGCTCCACCACTTCAGCGAAAGCGTCGTTCAGCGTCAGGGGCCAGCGGTCAGCCACCTGCCGCAATTCTTCCAGGGTCGTCGCCGCCATCATCGCCTGGAACGCGGCAGGAACATCCTGTTCCGCCTGCTGCCGAAGATCGACCAGCCATTCCAGCCGTTCACGCAGCGCCTCCGCCGCAGGGTCTGTTGCCGCCTGCTGCGCAGCCGCCAGGAACTCGTCGCTCAGTATCAGCGGTTCGCGCTCGACCAGCGCCGCCAGGCTGGCGCGATCCGACAGCGCTAGCAGGCGCGCCAGGGCGGACTGGAAAGCGTTCTGGGAGAGGGAAGGTTCGTGGCTCATTGGGACGATTCTCTCAGTCTGAACTATGGCTTGTCGTGGCACGCACGGTGCAGGCTTCGACAGGCTTCGACAGGCTTCGACAGGCTCAGCCTGCGATGGCCACATCTCTTCGTTACATGCGAAACACGCCAAACTGCGTCGTTTCGACCGGCGCATTGGCGGCGGCCGCAAGACCAAGCGCCAGCACGGTGCGCGTGTCTGCCGGGTCGATCACGCCATCATCCCACAAACGCGCCGTTGCATAGTAGGGACTCCCTTCGCGTTCGTAGGTTGCCAGGATTGGCGCAGTGA
The DNA here is from genome assembly GCA_034436075.1 of Roseiflexus sp. Classification (GTDB taxonomy): domain Bacteria; phylum Chloroflexota; class Chloroflexia; order Chloroflexales; family Roseiflexaceae; genus Roseiflexus. Next base: position 4,073 of record DAOTWI010000992.1, on the reverse strand, counting down.
ACGCCTCACGTTCGGCGCTGCTCATCTCAATGCCGCGCGCCCGCAGCGCATCGAGGCGCACCGTCAGCAGCACGCTGGCTGCCTGCTGCCCGCCCATCACCGAAATGCGCGCATTGGGCCACATCCAGAGTTGCCGCGGCTCATAGGCGCGCCCGCACATCGCATAGTTGCCGGCGCCGAACGAACCGCCGATCACCACCGTAAACTTGGGAACCTGCGCATTGGCAACTGCCATGACCATCTTGGCGCCGTCCTTGGCGATGCCGCGCTGTTCGTACTCCTTCCCAACCATGAAGCCGGTAATGTTTTGCAGGAAGACGAGCGGGATGCCGCGCGCGCAGCACAACTCGATAAAGTGCGTTCCCTTGAGCGCGCTTTCCGAGAAGAGCACGCCATTGTTGGCAATCATGCCGACCGGCGCGCCAGCGATGTGCGCAAAGCCACAGACCAGCGTTTCGCCGTAGGTTGGTTTGAACTCGTGCATGCGGCTGCCATCGACGATCCGGGCAATCACTTCGCGCACATCGTAACTGGAACGCGGATCGCGCGGAATAATGCCATACAACTCGCGCGGATCGTACAGCGGCTCTTCCGGTTCGCGCCACTCCCACGGCGATGGACGGCGCGGACCAAGGTTCGCCACGATCGAGCGCACAATCGCCAGCGCATGGAGATCGTTTTCCGCCAGATGATCCGCAACGCCGGAGATGTGGGTATGGACGACTGCGCCGCCAAGTTCCTCGGCGCTGACCTCCTCCCCGGTCGCTGCCTTGACCAGCGGCGGACCGCCAAGGAAGATCGTGCCAGCGCCGCGCACGATGACCACCTCATCGCTCATAGCTGGCACATACGCGCCACCAGCGGTACACGACCCCATCACCGCTGCGATCTGCGCGATGCCTTTAGCGGACATCTGCGCCTGATTGTAGAAAATGCGCCCGAAGTGATCGCGGTCGGGGAACACCTCCGCCTGAAGCGGCAGGAAGGCGCCGCCGCTATCGACGAGGTAGATGCAGGGCAGGTGGTTCTGCCCGGCGATCTCCTGGGCGCGCAGGTGCTTTTTGACCGTCAGCGGATAGTACGTGCCGCCCTTGACGGTTGCGTCATTGGCGACAATCATCACCTCACGCCCGGCGACGCGCCCGATGCCGGTGACGATGCCAGCGGAGGGAACCGGTTCATCGTAGACCTCGTGCGCCGCCAGCGCGCCGATTTCGAGGAAGGGAGTCGCCGGATCGAGCAGGCGTTCGATCCGTTCGCGCACCAGCAACTTCCCGCGCGCCACATGGCGTTCACGCGCCTCGGGGGGACCGCCAGCGCGCGCCTGCGCCAGCCGGGTGCGCAGGTCGTCGAGCAACGCAGCATACGCCTCTGCATTGGCGCGAAAAGTTGCTGAGCGGGGATCAACGAACGACTTAATCGTGGTCATTGTCGGTCACATCGTCAGGTGCAACGACGTTGCGCAGAAAACGGGCGCTCTCTTCGGGCAGCGCCGTATTGATGAACATCCCGGTGCCCATCTCAAACCCGGCGGTCTGCGTCACTCGCGGAATGACTGTCACATACCAGTGGAGATGGCGCGCCACTCGCTCACTTTCCGGCGCCGAACGAATGACGTAATTATAGTCGGGATCGTTCAAGCCATAGTAAATCCGGCGCAACACATCGCGCAGCACGTGCGCCAGGTCGTCGATCTCATCGGCGGTTGCATTGAGAAAATGTGCGGTATGGCGGCGCGGCACAATCCAGAGGTGGAACGGCGAATACGCAGCATACGGAATGAACGCCGTAAAATGGCGGCTGACAGTAACGATGCGATCCTGTTGCCGTTCTTCGTCCTCGCGCATACGGCAGAGCACACACTCGCCGTAATCGTCGAAATAGCGCCGCGCCTCCTCGTTGCGCACGCGAATGTCGTGGGGGACGACCGGCAGCGCCACTGCCTGCGCGTGCGGATGGAGGAGCGACGTTCCAGCAGTGGCGCCATGGTTTTTGAAGAACACGATATGCTCGATGCGCGGATCGCGGCGGTAAATTGCAGCGCAGGTCTGAAACGCCTGGAGCGTGGTGAGCAACCCTTCGACCGGATCGAGTGCAGCGCAGGTGTTATGTCGCCGCGACTCGACCACAATATCGTGGTAGCCAAACCCTGCCAGCGAGCGGTTGATGCCGTTCAGTCGCCGCTGATACTCATCGTGCTCCAGCAGCGCCGGGAAGCGGTTGCGCACCACACGCACCTGCCAGTCGCCAATGGCGGGCAGGCGAAGGCGCTCAAGGTCCAATTCTTCGTTGCCAGGGCAGAACGGGCAGTGCGGATCGTATTCGGGGCGGTCGAGGATGCTTCCGCGCGACGGCAGGATGAACTGTTCGGGCCGCCGCGCCCGCTCGGTGGCAATGATGACCCACTCGCGCGTCGCCAGATTCTGTCGGATCTCGGGCATAACGCTTCCTGTGACCGGACAGCGAATCCCTGCAGGAGCGCTCACCATGCCGGTTCCCGCCGGTTGGCGTTGGCTTCGACAGGCTCAGCCAACGCTGATCGTCCCGCCGGTTGGCGTTGGCTTCGACAGGCTCAGCCAACGCTGATCGCAAAACAGTCCGAGGGCAGGGCGCACACTGTGAGCACTGCGCTGTGTGACGGGCTCCACCAAAGACAGGCTGTATCACTTCTCCCCATTATACTCGTGAACTGAACGTTCGAGATCAGCAATTGCGCGGGCAAGTTCCGCGACAATCGGATGATCGCTGAGTGCGCCGCGAACCACCGCCAGGATTTCGCGGTAGTACCAGAGCATCTGATCAGGACCGCGCTTGAAGCGTTGCCACACCGCAGCCCCAACCAGCGCCAGGTCTGCAATGATCGAATGGATGTTGTGCAGCGCATCAGCCGCTTTCAGCGCAGCGATCTGCGGATCGCCAGTCCGCAGATGGGCAATCGCCTCGGTCTTGCGCTCTTCCCATGAACGTTCGCCGCCCTCGCTTCGCTTGCGCTCCGACACGGCTTCGACCAGACGCGCGACTGCGGCGCCGAATATGGCTTCCAATTCGTGTGGCGCAACGCCGCAATCCTCGACCACATCATGCAGCACCCCGGCGATGACCACATCCTCATCGAAGCCATGGCGGAGCAGAACGACCGAAACATGCACTGCATGCGTAATGTAGGGAATGTCGGTTCCCTTGCGCACCTGCTGCCGGTGCGCACACGCCGCGAATTGCAGCGCCCGTTCGTACTGCGGGGAAAACGCAAGCGTGTTCATTGGCAGCCTGTGTCGTGGAATATGCCTTCGCTGTATTCTCCGTATGGTCACACTATACCATAATCACGGCGCTTTTCAGAAAAGATCCGCTCACGAACCTCCTTGACAGATATATATCTATAAAGTAATATATCTATCAGGTTATATAAATGGGGTGATGTATGTCGCTGGTTCATGCCATCCTTGCCTCGCTCGATCTCCAACCCATGACGGGGTATGACCTGAAGAAATTCTTCGACATGTCGGTCAGTCACTTCTGGACGACCACCCAGAGCCACATCTATAAGGCGCTCGACGATCTGGAGAAAGAAGGGTGGATCGCCAGCGAACTCGTTGTCCAGGAAGGCAAACCCAACCGCAAAGTGTACCGGCTCACCGAGAGCGGACGCATGGAACTGCGGCGCTGGCTGACCACTCCTCTGCCGCCTGCACCGGTACGGGAAGCTTGGCTGATTCAACTCTTTTTCTCGCACACCAGCACCGACGAAGAAATTATCGCCCTGATTGAAGCGCGTGGCAGAAAGATCCGCGACATTCTGGACACCTACAAAACCCAGACGCACACCGCCGTTCCTGCCGATCTGCCGCCGGGCATGGAGCGCGCGCAGGCATTATGGCGCATGACCCTCGATTACGGGATTGCGTTCTACGAATTCGAGCTGGAATGGAATCGCCACATGCTGGAGCGTGTCAGGAAGCTGCCGCCGCAGAGCAGTTTTCATCAGGCATAAACTGTCTGTTGACCGTCGTGTGCCGCGCGCGGGCTTCGGCAGGCTCAGCCCACGCACGCGGCAGGCGCGGGCTTCGGCAGGC
>DAOTWI010000991.1:0-11131 GCA_034436075.1 Roseiflexus sp. | reverse complement strand
CTCTTGCCTCTTGCCTCGCACCTCACACCTCCCTCCTCGCGCCTCTTGCCTCTTGCCTCTTGCCTCGCACCTCTTGCCTCGCACCTCCCGCCTCTCACCTCGTCTCCGTCACCTTGCGCAGTCCGCGCGGATGATCCGGGTCGAAGCCGCGCGCGTGCGCCAGATGAAATGCGAGCAGTTGCCCGGCGATGACCGCTGTCATCGGCGCAAACCGTTCTTCGACGGATACCGGCAGCGGCGCCGGACGGTCTGCCGTCTCCAGAATGGCAGGAATGTCGCTGATCGCCGTGAGATGAGCGCCGAGGCTGCGCAGGCGACTGGTGAGCGCGGTCAAATCATCGGCGACGGCGCCGTGGGTTGCGACGAGAATGACTGGAAAATCGTCGCGCACAAGCGCGATCGGTCCGTGCTGGAAATCTGCCGCTGAATACGGTTCAGCCGCCACATACGTGAGTTCCTTGAGTTTGAGCGCAATTTCCCACGCCGTGGCGTACTGGTAGCCGCGCCCAATAGTGACGGCGGCAGTGGCGCCCGCCATGTCTCTGGCAATATCACGCATACGAGCATCGAGCGCGAGCATCGCATCCATGGCGTCCGGGATCGTTGCCAGCGTTGCAAGCCCGGCGCTGTCGTTCGCTATGCTGAGGGTCAGTAGCGCCAGCGCCGCCAGTTGGGTTGTGTACGTCTTGGTTGCGGCAATACTGCGCTCGATGCCAGCGTGTAACGGAATGATGAACTCCGCTGCGTGCGCCAGCGGCGACTCCAGGTTATTGGTGATAGCGACGGTTGGCGCACCGGCGCGGCGCGCGTCGTCGATCACGGCGCAGATGTCGGGTGATGCGCCCGACTGCGAGATGCCGATGACCAGCGCTCCCTCGAAGCGCAGATGCGCACCGTAGCGTGTGTGGAGCGACGGCGTCGCCAGCGCAACCGGCAACCCCAATGTTGTCCCCATTAGATACTGCGCGTAGCGCGCCGCGTTGTCCGATGAGCCGCGCGCCGCAATGACGGCGTACCGGCATCCACGAGCGTTCAATGTGTGCACCAGACTGGCAACGTGTTCGGCGGCGGCGGCGATAAGCCGGCGGAGCGCTGCGGGTTGTTCGCGAATCTCCTGGAGGAGCATCGACGTGTTCATGCATGTCTCCCTCTGGGGCAGGCAATCATTCGTCTTCATCGTGGATCATTGTGGCAAAAGAGTCAAGCAGGCGACGATTTCCTGGCGAAAACATGAATGAATTTTCATAAGGATATGCTGGATTGTCATTGCTTACTTCTTTTCCTGCGCTACTCTACACTCAGAACACCAACCAAAACATGCAACGTCGCCTGATTGTCCCAGAGGTTCCTACCCAGGTTCGTACCTTTGCGGCATCGCTGGATGCCGCAGAAGATGCAGTGCAGTCCTGAAGTTGATGAGACGAAATTTCATTGTGGATCGCCGGTGCGGATTATGATGGAAGGCGGCATGAAAGGGCAGGATACAGGCGCTTCCAGGATGTCCCGGGTTCGGGGCGATCCATCGCAGCCTCCCGACGGTTCGGTCATTATTCCGGTCAATGCTCAAGCGGATCTGGATCGGGTCTGGACTGTCATCAATGATCTGCTTTCCTACAATGGTCGGCGCACGTTCGAGATCATTGTCATGGTCAACAACTACCCGCCAGACGACCCGCCGGCGCTTGATGCATTCCATCAGGCAGGGCTGCGCGTGGTTCACCGCCCCGATGTCCGCATCGCAGGCATTCGGGTAGCCGTCACCGCGCGGGTTCACGGTGCACGCGTCGCTGCGTCTTCCCTGACCATCCACATTGATGCCGATTGTCGCGTGCCGGACGCAACAGCGTTGCTGGACTGGTATGTGGAGCAGTTCGCAGCCGGCGCTCGCGCCGCATATACGCCAGTCAACTTTTGCGATCTGCACGACGATGCCGCCACGCAGGCGCGGGTCGCCATCCACCATCTGACGCGCTGGTTCAAACGCCAGGTGATGGGGATGCCGACGATCCGCGGCAGCAACTTTGCTATTGAGCGCGATCTGTTCATTGAGTTGTTCGATGCCGGATACCTGCCGGCTGATTTCAGCATCGGTCCCGTGTTGCGCGCCCGAAAAGCGCCTGTCGTGTACAGCGGTTCGCCGCGGCTGGCGGTGTTGACATCGGGACGGTATTTTGAGCGCGGCTGGCGGGAACTGGTGCGCTACCTGATCTATCGGCTGCGCTACAACGTTCAAATGCTGCGGGTGCGCATCGGGATGACCAATCCTGATGATCGTCAGGCGAATGTGGATCGACCGTACCAGGTCTACCGCGCGCAGGTTCCCGATTCGCAGGATCAGGCCATGAAAGAGAGACAGGCGCCATGAGCAGCTTGCGTCGTCGATTCATTATGCTTCTCCTCTGGCTGGTTACAAGTTTCAATATCGAGCGTCTCGATCTGGGCAGCGTCGATACGCTCGACCTGGAACCGTTCACCTATGCGGTGATTGCAGTGGTTGTGTTTCTGCCATTGTTCGGCGTTTTTCAGAAGCGTCCGGCGATTCTGGTGATTGCGCTTGGATGGATTGTGTTGGGGATCGGGCTTGCGCTTGATCCGTCGCCGAAATTTGGCGGTCTCCACACCTACCTGACGTTTGTCGAGTTTGCGCTGGTCGGGGGAGCGGCGTTATTCGCTCATCGCGTCGGCGAGTCGCTCGCGGAGTTCCGCCAGGCGGTCGAGACGATCACGCTGCGCGATAAGAATGATCGCCTCCACTCGCTGAACGATGCGCAGGAGGCGGTGCAGACGCAGATGAGCGCCAGCCGCCGGCTGCACCGGCCGTTGAGCGTGATTGTGCTCGAAGCCGATGCACGGTCGCTCAATATGATGATGCATCGTTTTGTGCAGGACCTGCAACGTTCCATGATGCAGCGGTATGTTCTGGCGGCAACGGCGCGCGTGCTGGCTTGCCATCTGCGGCGCACCGATCTGATTATCGAAGATGGCCGACCCGGGCGCCTGATCTTGGTGACGCCTGAAACCTCCGAGGAGAAAGCCTTGCTGCTGGGGGATCGCCTGGTGCGTCTGGTGCAGGATCGATTGGGTATTACCGCCAGGTATGGCGTCGCCGCTTTTCCTGACCATTCGTTAACATTCGAGGATTTGCTCGATACTGCTGAACGCCATCTCCGGCAGGCGCCGGAGAAAACACTCGATGCTTCAGCGCAGGAAGCGTTGAATGCGCCGGAAGTGCGAGCGTGATGATACAACCGGGTATCGTTGAGTACATGGATGCGAGGATGTTATGGCGACCATCATTGATAATCGTAGCCGCTCAGTCCATCACCTCGACTGGATCGACCGCTATCGCCCTGAACGCCAGTGGTTGCGCGGGCGCGCCTACCGGCGCGCCAAGCGCCTCATGGATCTGACCCTGTCGTTGCTGGCGCTGCCCATTGTTCTGCCATTGTTTCTCCTCATCGCGCTGGCGATCAAAATCGAGTCGCCGGATGGACTGGTGATTTTCACGCAGGATCGCACCGGGAAGGGCGGGCGACGCTTCAAAATGTACAAGTTTCGCACGATGGTGCCAAATGCTGAGGAGTTGAAAAAACAACTGGCGCACCTGAACGAATTGCAGTGGCCAGATTTCAAAATTACCAACGATCCGCGCGTTACCCGCGTCGGGAAGTTCCTGCGCAAAACCAGTCTGGATGAGTTGCCGCAGATCATCAATGTGCTGCGCGGCGAGATGAGTCTGGTCGGTCCGCGCCCGACGTCGTTCGCTGCGAGCACGTATCAACTCTGGCAGACGGCGCGCCTCGACGTGAAGCCGGGATTGACCGGTTTGTGGCAGGTGTATGGGCGCGCCAGCACCGAGTTCGATGAACGCCTGCGGCTGGACATCATGTATATCGAGCATCGCTGCCTGGGAATGGATCTGGAGATTTTGCTCCGTACCGTTCTGGCGGTGTTTCAAGGGCGCGGGGCGCACTGATGTCGCTGCTGGGCGCCATGTGAGCCGCGCCCACGATACCGTCACGAGACAGAGAGCCTATGAGTGAGCCAGTGAACCGGACCCCGCAGCGTCCACGCACCGTTGCGTACACGATGTCACGTTTTCCCAAGCTGACCGAGACGTTTATTCTGATAGAAATGCTCGAACTCGAACGCCAGGGGGTGCGGATTGAAATCTTTCCGCTTATCCGCGAACGTGCGCCGGTGCAGCATGCCGACGCTCAGGCGTTAGTCGAGCGAGCGCACTACTGCCGGTTGTTGTCGCGCCCGACGCTCGATGCGCAGATCTACTGGCTGATGCGCCAGCCAGCGGCGTATCTGCGCGCCTGGTGGCGTGCGGTGCGCGGTAATCTCTCGTCGCCAAAGTTTCTCTCCCGCGCTCTGGTGGTTGTTCTCAAAGCCGCATATGCGGCACGGTGCATGGTCGAATGTGAGGTCGATCACCTGCACGCGCATTACGCGACGCATCCGGCGCTGTTTGCCTACATTGTCCATCTGCTCACCGGCATTCCGTACAGTTTCACGGTGCATGCGCACGATCTCTATGTTGAGCGCCCGATGTTGGGCGAAAAGGTCGCCGCTGCCAGGTTTGTCGTGGCGATCTCTGAGTTCAATCGCCGGATGCTGATCGACCTGTATGGATCAATTGCCGCCGAACGGGTTGTCGTGGTGCACTGCGGGATCGATCCAACCCTCTTTCGCCCGCGCGAGCGGCGTGACTCTGACGAACGGTTCACCATTGTCTGCGTGGGCAGCCTGGCAGGGTATAAGGGACAGCAGTATCTTATCGATGCGTGCGCTCGACTGCGTGACCGGCAGATTCCGTTCCGCTGCCTGTTGGTTGGCGAGGGCGAAGATCGACCTCATCTGGAGGCGCAGATACGCAACCTGGGGCTTGATCAGCAGGTCGTGCTGATGGGCGCCCTGCCGCGCCACCGGGTGAGCGAGGTGGTGCAGCAGGCTGATGTGATGGCGTTGCCGAGCGTGGTGATGCCGAGCGGCAAGATGGAAGGCATTCCGGTGGCATTGATGGAAGCGCTGGCATCCGAGGTTCCGGTGGTGGCAACGTCGATCTCCGGCATTCCAGAGCTGGTGCGCGATGGTGAAACCGGCCTGCTTGTGCCGCAGCGTGATGCGGCGGCGCTGGCGCATGCACTGGAGCGGCTGTACCTCGACCGGGATCTGGGGCGGCAGCTGGCGGCTGCTGGCCGGCAACTGGTGCTCCAGGAATTCAATCTCGAACGCAGTACGGAGCAATTGCGCGGGCTGTTCGAGCGTGACTGGCGCTCACCGGAGAAGAATCTGGCAGTGCATCCTGTTGAGGCGTCATGATCATGATGGTGTTCGAGCGGTCCAATCATCCGCTGCGCGTCCTGCATGTTCGTCCGCGTCTGGGAATTGGCGGCGCGACCGAGTATCTCATCCGGCTGGCGGAGAGCCAGGCGGAAGCGGGGTATCACGTGGCGGTTGCGTCGGGCGGCGGCGACTGGCTCAGGCGCATTGCAGGGTTCGCACGATCCTATGATCGCCTGCCGCTGACCCCCTATCTTGGCGCTGGCAAACAGGCGCCGAACATTCCAGGGTTGCTGGCGTCGGGTCTCCAACTGGCGCGCATTATTCGCGCCGAACGGATCGATCTGATCAATACGCACCATCGGTTTGCGGCGCTGGCAGCCGGGTTAGCCGCGCGTCTGACCGGCGCGCCGCTCGTGACCACGCTGCAAGAGGTTCCGTGGCGGAATCGCGGTCTGACGCGCTTCGCATTAGGGACGCATGCCATCACGATGAGCGCCATGATGAAGCGGTTTGTGGTCGAGACGTGCGGCATCGCCCCGGATCGGGTCACGGTCATTCCGATTGGCATCACCATTCCGCCGCCGTTGTCTGACGATCAGCGCAAGCGTCTGCTGGCGGAGTTGCACCTGGACGGCAATGCGCCAATCATCGTGAGCGTCGGGCGTCTGGTGTCGCGTAAAGGGCATATCTATCTGATACGGGCGCTGCCCGACGTTGTGCGACGCCATCCTGACGTTCAGGTTGTGCTGGTAGGCGATGGCGAGGAGCGGTCCGCGCTTGAACGAGAGGCGCAGGCGCTGGGGGTGGCAGGAAATGTCATCTTCGCTGGCGCACGCAGCGACGCCGTTGCAATCATGGCGCTGGCGACGTTCACCGCGCTGCCATCGCTGGAAGAAGAGTTTGGGATTGTCATTACCGAGTCGTTCGCCTGCGGCAAGCCGGTGGTGGCGACCAATGTCGGCGGCATTCCCGAACACGTGCGCCCGATGGAGAATGGGTTGCTGGTTCCGGCAGGCGATAGCAGGGCGCTAGCGGAGCGGATCGCACTGTTGCTCGACAATCCAGACCTGACGCGGCGGCTTGGTGAAGGCGGCATGCGCACCGTCGAGCAGCACTATACCCGGCGGCGCTTTTTCGAGCGCACCGATGCAGTCTATCGAGCAGCGTTGCACCAGTGGCAGGGAGTTGGGCGATGAGCGGGCGATTGTTCTGGTTCTTCGTTGCGCTGGTTGGCTACGTCTATGCAGGATACCCCGCGCTGCTGAGCATTCTGGCGCGGCTGCGTCCGGCGCAATCGTTTGCGCCGCCTGCCGACCTGCCGGCGGTGACGCTGCTGATCGCGGCGTACAACGAGCAGGGCGTGATTGCCGCAAAACTGGAAAACAGCCTGGCGCTCGATTATCCGCGCGACCGGCTCCAGATTCTGGTTGCTGCCGACGGGTCTGATGATGCAACGTCAGCGATCGTTGCCAGTTTCGCGGATCGCGGCGTTGAACTGAGTTATCGTCCAGAGCGCGCCGGGAAACTGGCGGCGATCATGCGGGCGTTGCCGCATGCGCAGGGCGAGATAGTCGTGCTTTCTGATGCGAATAATCTGTACGATCCCGGAGCGTTGCGCGCGCTGGTTGCGCCGTTTGCCGATCCGCGCGTCGGGGCGGTCAGCGGCGCCAAGGTGATTGCGAAGGGCGACGGGGCGCTCGGCGACTCGGAAGGGTTGTACTGGAAGTACGAGTCGTACATCAAGCGCCAGGAGACGCGCCTGGGAAGTTGCACCGGCGCAGTGGGCGAAATCATGGCGGTGCGGCGGTCGCTGCTGGAACAGCCGTTGCCGCCGGAAGCGCGGTTCATGGCGGACGACCTGGCGATTGCCATGCATGTGTTGAAACAGGGGTATCGTGTGGTGTACGCCCCCGATGCGCGTTCGATTGAACGGGTTTCCGCTTCGGCGCAGGACGAGCAGGAGCGGCGAGCGCGGATTGTCGCGCAGCGTTTCGTGATGATGCGCTATTCGCACCGTATGCTGCCGCTGGCGAACCCGCTGCTCGTCTGGCAGATCGTATCGCACAAATACCTGCGTCCGCTCGTGCCGCTGGCGATGATTGGCGCGTTGCTCGCCAATCTGGGCGCCGTGGTTCGTCCGGCGTCGCGGGGCGGTTTGGTGCGGCTGGCGCCTCCGTTCAACTGGATCATGCTGGCGTTGCAGGCGGCGTTTTACGCGCTGGCATGGGCGGGAGGTCGGAGCGAACGTCGAGGCGTGTTGGGACGCCTGTTGTACATTCCGGCGTTCCTGGTCAATGGCAATCGCGCGGCGCTCATCGGATTACACCGTTTTCTGACCGGGCGCCATGCCGCGCTCTGGAACCGTGTTCAGCGGCGCGAACGTGAGAGAAGCGTGTCTGAGCAGAGTGCCGCGTAAATTCGTCACGTCATAAAGGAAAGGAAGAAGATCAATGAGTCTGTCAACGTTCATTCGCGTCCTGATTCGCAACTGGTGGCTGGTGGCGCTGGCGACGTTGGTGACATTCGGAAGCACCGCGGTGTTTATGCTCTTGCAGAAGCCGGTGTATCAGGCTTCGACGATTATCGAACTGAAGCCGAGCGCGGTGCTGGAGGATCCGAACCAGATTCTCAATACCATCAACGCCCTCACCCGGCGCAACGTTATTAATACAATTGCCCGCAAAGCCACCAGCATGTCGATGCACGAAGAGGTGGCGCAGGCGCTTGGCGTGCCGGTTGAAGCGGTGCTGGCTGCGCAGGTGCGCACGATCACGCCGCCGGAGACGAACCTGATCGAGGTGCGCGCGCAGAGCGCCGATCCGGCGTTTGCGGCGCAGGTGGCAAATACGGTTGCACGGAAGATGGTGGGTCAGGATTATGAAAAGGTCATTGCCGTGGAAGTGATCGATCCGGCAGTGCCGCCGGCGTCGGCGATCGCGCCGCAACCGCTGCGGTTGTTGGCGCTGGGTCTGGTCTTTGGGTTGATCCTGGGCGTGGCCTTTGCGCTGCTGGAGCAGGCGCTCCAGGGTCTGCGCACTGGCGCTGGCATGCCAGGCATCGACATAGGTGCGGCTCAGACGCCAGCCCTGGCGCCGGTCGAGGCAGCCGTTTCCTCTTCGACGTCGTCCCAGGAAGAGTGATGCCCCCTCGCTGTCGGGACGGGATTCCCTGGTTGATGTTCCCTGATGGAAGGGCGTCGGGGCGGTGCAGTTCAGTGGAGCGAGGGTGATATGCACCTGGAACGCATTCTCAAGCACCCGGTTCAGGTTGTCGCCGAACTCTGGCAGCATCTCTGGCTGCAAGTCGGCGTGGTGGTTGCCGTATCATGCGCCGCGGGCCTGGTCGTGTCGCGTGACCTTCCTATATGGTTGCTCTTTGGCGGCATTGCGGGAGTCGTCGTTGTTGCCATTACATTCATCAAGCCCGAATATGTCGCGGCGGCGCTGCTGGTGATCCACTGGGGCAACATCCACGACGTTTTGATCAAGTATCACGGCATTCCTTCGGTGGTCAAGCCGATGGTTGCCTTGCTGGCGATTGTGCTGCTCTGGCGACGGTTCCTGTCCAGCCAGCCGCGCGGTCTGGTGTCCGACCCGGTCATCTGGTGGATGCTGGCGTACCTGCTTGTCGGAGCAATGGGTTTCTGGTTTGCGCGCGACACCGATGCCGTCATGAAGCAGCTGGTCGATACTGCCAAGGATTGTATCATTGCCGGGTTAATCTTCAATCTGCTCTCGACCCGTGCGGCGTTCGAGCGCGCGGTGTGGGGGTTGTTAATTGTCGGCGCGGCCTTGAGCACGCTGGCAGTGTATCAGGAAATCACGCGCACCTATGACAATGACTACTGGGGATTTGCTCAGGCGGCGGTGCGCCAGATTTCGACAACCACGGAAGATCGTGCGCGAGCGTTTGGCACGGTGAATGATCCCAACTATTTCGCTCAGTTGCTGCTTGTGCTTGTGCCGCTGGCGATATGGGCGGCCCTGAACGGGCGCACCTGGCGCGGGAAATCGTTCGGGGTAGCGGCATTGCTGTTGTTGCTGGCGGCTATCGGTTTGACCTTCTCGCGCGGCGCCTATTTGGGCGCGGTCATTGTGCTTGGCGTGTATGCCATGTACCTGCGGCTGGATGCCCGCTATCTATTGATCCTGCCGCTCGTCGGTGCGTTGCTCTACGTCGCCCCGCCGGAGTTCCGCGCGCGTTTCGGCACGCTCGATGAAGTGCTGCCGGGAAACAATGCGGGCGCATATGCTGACGGATCGCTTCAGGGGCGCACCGTCAAGGCGGAGATTGCTATCGCAGTAGTGGCGGACAACCCGATCTTTGGCGTTGGGCGCGGCAACTACCGTCTGCATTACCGCGATTACATTAATGAAATCGACGGCGCTGGCACAAATACGGAGCGCGATGCGCACAATCTGTATCTCGAAGTTGCGGCTGAACAGGGCATCGTCGGTCTGGCGGTCTTTGTGGGATTGCTGGCGACGGTATGGGGGCGCTTGCGAGTGGCTGAACTGCTCTTCGCAGCGGCGCGTGAACGTCGCATGGCTGATCTCGCGGTTGCGGTGAAGGTTGGTTTTTTGGGGTATCTGGTGACGTCGTTATTCCTGCACGGCGCCTACGGGTATATGCTCTGGCTGCAGGTCGGCACGGCGGTGGCGCTGGTTGTGATTGCGCAGCGTGACGCTGCCCAGCATTCGGCCGCAACGATGAAAGTGAGCCAGTAATGCAAACGTTGTTCTCCTCCGTTCGCAAAGCATTCCCATTGCTGCGCCGTGTCCGGCGCAAGGACGACTGGGCGATCAGCGTGTATGGCGGCAGCGATCTGCACGCATTGAAGCCATTGCCCGGCATACGCAATCCGGTGCTCACGGCAATGCACATCCACGACGTACCGGCGCTGTTCGTCGCTGATCCGTTCCTGGTGCGCACCGATGAGCGGTGGTGGCTGTTTTTCGAGGTGTTGCACGCAACTCTGCGACGCGGACAGATCGGCGTAGCGATGAGTCGCAACGGGTTGGAATGGGAGTATTGCCGGATTGTGCTGGACGAGCCGTTGCACCTGTCGTATCCGCTGGTCTTCAGATGGAACGATTCCTGGTATATGACGCCCGAAACAGCGTCGCAACGCCAGGTGCGCCTGTATCGCGCAGTGGATTTTCCATTCCGCTGGGAACACGTTGCGACGTTGCTGGACGGTAACGATTATCTCGATCCGACGCCGTTCTTCTCCCATGATCGCTGGTGGATGTTTGTCGGAACCAATATCAAACGCAATGACACCCTTCGTCTCTATCATGCCACAACACCGCTCGGACCCTGGCGCGAGCATCCATGCAGCCCGATTGTGCGTGGCGATGCGCGGATAGCGCGTCCGGCAGGGCGCGTGCTGCACGATAACGGACGATTGATCCGGTTCGCGCAGGATTGTTCGCAGCACTACGGCAGGCGGGTGCTGGCGTTCGAGATAACGGAGTTGACGCCAGAGCGCTATGCAGAGCGTCCGTTCAGTTCAGCGGCGCTTCTCAAGCCAGGGCGATCCGGCTGGAATGAACGCGGTATGCATACGCTCGATCTCCATTCCGGCGATGACGGTGGGTGGATTGCCTACGTGGATGGCTATCGCAGACGACTGTATCTGCGCCATACGTCGTGACAACGCTGAAACCGTTGTGGAAGCGATCAGATGTCTGGTTGTGCAAACGCATGTGTTGGCTTGTTCTGATGCAGTCTGATAGGGAAATCAACCAAAACCCGGGCCATCGAGCCTGCACCTGTGGAGCGGTTGGCGTTGGTTTCGACAGGCTCAACCTGCGTTGGCTGAGCCTGTCGAAGCCAA
>DAOTWI010000990.1:0-4567 GCA_034436075.1 Roseiflexus sp. | reverse complement strand
GCGTAGGGACGTTGCATTGCAACGTCCCTACGCGCCCGCAATGCAACGTCCCTACGCGCACACCATGATACGTGCACGAAAGGTTACATCATGCAACCATCCCCTTACCTAACCGAACTCAAAACGCGGCTCCACGAGATCTATGATCTGGAAATGGCGGCTGCGCTGCTGAACTGGGATCAGACGACCTACATGCCTCCCGGCGGCGCGGCAGCGCGCGGTCGCCAATTGGCGACGCTGGGGCGCATCATTCACGAAAAGCGCATCGATCCGGCGATCGGGCGTCTGCTCGATGCGCTGCATTCCTATGAAGAGTCGCTCCCGCCTGACGCGCCCGATGCTGCGCTCATCCGGGTGACGCGACGTGACTATGAGCGTGCGACGCGCATTCCCGCCGCGTTCACCGCTGAACTCTATGAGCATACCGCCGCCAGTTACGATGTCTGGACGCGCGCGCGTCCGGCGAACGATGTCGCTGCCGTGCTTCCCTACCTGGAACGCACCCTCGATCTCAGCCGCCGCTTTGCGGAGTTCTTTCCCGGCTACGAGCACATCGCCGATCCGCTGATCGACATGGCGGACTACGGCATGCGCGCCACGACGATCAAGCAGATCTTCGCAGAACTCCGCCAGGGATTGATCCCGATGGTTGAACAGATCACCAACCAGCCGCCGGTGGATGACTCCTGCCTGCGCCAGTTCTTCCCCAAAGCGCAACAGTGGGCGTTTGGCGTCGAGGTCATCACGGCGCTGGGGTACGACTTTACCCGTGGACGGCAGGATACGACGCTGCACCCGTTTATGACCAAGTTCTCGCTGAATGATGTGCGCATCACCACGCGCTTCGACGAACACGACCTGGGATCGGCGCTCTTCAGCACCATCCACGAGTCCGGGCATGCGATGTACGAGCAGGGCATTGCGCAGGAGTTCGAGGGCACGCCGCTCGCCTCTGGCACGTCCGCTGGCATGCACGAGAGCCAGTCGCGTTTGTGGGAGAATATCGTCGGGCGCAGCCGCCCTTTCTGGGAACATTTCTACCCGCGCCTCCAGGCGACGTTTCCCGATCAGTTGGGGAACGTGCCGCTCGAAACCTTCTACCGGGCGATCAACAAAGTGCAGCGTTCCCTCATTCGCACTGAGGCGGACGAAGTGACCTACAACCTGCACGTTATTCTGCGCTTCGATCTGGAACTGGCACTGCTCGAAGGAACGCTCGCCGTGCGCGATCTGCCCGAAGCCTGGCACGAACGCTACCGCAGCGACCTCGGCGTTGCCCCGCCAGACTACCGCGACGGCGTGTTGCAGGATGTTCACTGGTACGGCGGCCTCATTGGCGGCGCGTTCCAGGGGTATACGCTGGGGAATATTATGAGCGTGCAACTGTTCGATGCCGCCCTGCGCGAGCATCCCGACATCCCGCAGCAGATCGGCAGCGGCAGGTTTGACACGCTCCGCGCATGGATGCGCGAGCACGTCTACCGCCATGGGCGCGCGCTCGATGCCAACGACATCCTGCGCCGCGCAACCGGCAGATCACTCGATGTGCAGCCGTACCTGGCGTATCTGTGGCGCAAATACGGCGAGTTGTATGGCGTGACGCCAGGATGAAGGTGACGGTCACATAGGTCTCTGCGCCTTTGCGCCTTTGAGTGATACACATCCAGCCCAGGAGACGCTCATGCCTCTTCGCATCCTTGCCTTCGCTGGCGTGTGGTTGCTCTTTGCCAGCATCATTCCAGCCGCCAGGGCGCAGAACGACACCCATACGGTCTACTTGCCGCTCATTCTCCGTGATGCGCTGTACCGCAGCGGCGAAGGAACGTACTACGCCGCCGACGGCACAGGCAACTGCATGTTCGACCCATCGCCGCATGATCTGATGGTGGCGGCAATGAACCACGCCGACTACGACAACGCGGCGCTCTGTGGCGCCTTCATCGAGGTTCTCGGTCCGAAAGGAAGCGTCATCGTGCGCATCGTTGACCGCTGCCCGGAGTGCGCGCGCGGCGATGTCGATATGAGTCCGCAGGCGTTTGCTCGCATTGCTGATCTCTCTGCCGGGCGCGTCCCCATCCGCTGGCGCATCGTCAGCCCCAATCTCACAGGACCGATCGCATATCGCTTCAAGGAAGGCAGCAACCAGTGGTGGACGGCGGTGCAGATCCGTAATCACCGCAACCCTATCGCCCGATTCGAGTATTTGCGTTCCAATGGTCAGTGGCAGACAGTTCCGCGCACCATGTACAACTACTTCGTGGCAAACAGCGGCATGGGACCGGGACCCTACACGTTCCGCGTCACCGATATGTACGGCAACGTATTGACCGACACTGGCATCCCTTTTGTCGAAGGCGGCGTGATCAATGGCGCTGCACAGTTTCCGCCAGCGCCTTGAATCTCCCTGCGTTCTTTGTGCACTCTGCAACAAAAAAAGAGTATAATATCGTTGATGTTGAACAGAAAACGGTGAGTGTACATCTCCGCGTCACGGAAATGGTCTCGTAACGCATGGAACGCCATCATACATCCGGCCATGACGGCCTGCGGTTTGGGGGTGATCGAAGACCGCCAGTTCAGTGGCGACCTTCGTCACCCTTTTGTATCTGTCCGAGGCGGGCGTTCCGCCTGCTTCCAACATTTGGAGAACGTCTATGATACAGATGCCCGACACTGAAATCCAGCCACGTCCGCTTGAGCACCCGGCAGCCGAACCCATTGTGAACGACTTTTCGATTGTCGCTGCGACGGTCAACGGTTCTGGCAGCCAGACAGCGAATAATGTGCTGATGCGCGCTATCTTCAAGATGGGCGTGCCGGTCAGCGGCAAGAACCTCTTCCCGTCGAACATCCAGGGTCTGCCGACATGGTTCACCATTCGCGTCAGCAAGGACGGCTACACGGCGCGCCGCGAGACGACCGAGATTCTGGTCGCCTTCAATCAGCGCACCGCCGATGAAGACCTGGCATCGCTCGTTCCCGGCGGCGTCTGTGTGCACCCGAACGACATCAAGTTCACCAATCCGCGTTCGGACGTTCACTTCTACCCGATGCCGGTGCGCGACCTGGTCAAGCAATCCGGCGTCGATGCGAAACTGCGCGATTACATCGCCAACATGGTCTATGTCGGCGCCCTGGCGGAACTGCTCGGCATCGATATGAACGAGATCAAAGCGGCCCTCGAACGCCACTTCAAAGGCAAAGCCAAACCGGTCAGCCTGAACTACGGCGTCGTCGCGGCGGCGGCTGAATGGGTGCGCGCCAACCTGCCGAAGACTGATCGGTTCTGCGTGGCGCCCATGGACAAAACGCAGGGTCTGATTTTGGTCGATGGAAATACCGCCGCAGCCTTCGGCGCCCTGATGGGCGGGATGACCGTCTGCGCCTGGTATCCAATTACCCCTTCGACCAGCCTGGTCGATGCAATGACCGAACTGGCGCCGATCCTGCGCGCCGACTCGGAGACGAACACGACAACGTATGCCATTGTTCAAACCGAGGACGAAATCGCCGCCGCTGGCGTGATCGTCGGCGCGGGATGGGCTGGCGCGCGCGCGATGACTGCCACCTCTGGTCCTGGTCTCTCGCTCATGAACGAGTTCGTGAGCCTGGCATACTTCGCCGAGGTTCCCTGTGTGATCTGGGATGTGCAGCGCATGGGACCGAGCACCGGTCTGCCGACGCGCACCTCGCAGGGCGATGTGCTGTCCGCCTACTACATGGGTCACGGCGATACCCATCATGTGATCCTGTTTCCCGGCAGTATGACCGAGTGTTTCGAGTTCGGCTATCTGGCGTTCGATCTGGCGGAGCGATTGCAAACGCCGGTGCTCGTGTTGAGCGACCTCGACCTCGGCATGAATAACTGGATGTCCGAACCGTTCACCTATCCCGACAAGCCGCTCGACCGCGGCAAGGTGTTGCACGCCGACGAACTGGAGCGGTTCAAGGATTGGGGGCGCTACCGGGATATCGACGGCGATGGGATTCCCTACCGCACATTGCCGGGCGACCCCAACCCGCGCACGGCGTACCTGGCGCGCGGCACCGGGCATAATGAGTTCGCCGTTTACAGCGAACGTCCGAATGACTGGCAGAAAAACCTGGATCGCCTGACGCGCAAGCACAACACAGCGCGAACCCTTGTGCCAAAACCGATTGTGCAGGAAGCCGACGACGCAACTATCGGGATTGTCGCCTACGGTTCGACCGACCCGGCGGTGCGCGAGGCGTGTGATATGCTGCGTAAGCAGGGCATTATGGCGAGCTACCTGCGCATCCGCGCGCTGCCGCTGGAATCGACGCTGACCGGCTTTCTGGCAAAGTATGAGCGCGTCTATGTCGTCGAACTGAACCAGGACGGGCAGATGGCGCAGTTGGTGCAATTGCACGCACCGGGGTATGCAGCACGTATCCGCCCGGTTCACATCTGCAATGGTCTGCCAATGAGCGCACAATTCGTGGTGGATTCGATCACACGCGCTGAGCATGCCGCGAGGTGACGACCCCATAAGAGGCGCCCGCCGCGGTCGGGGCGCCCCTGGTGGGCGCCCGATGGGGACACCCG
>DAOTWI010000989.1:0-7348 GCA_034436075.1 Roseiflexus sp. | reverse complement strand
TCATGCGTCCCCCCAGAAAATGGTCTGCTTGCAGGCGCCCCAGCAGCAGGTTGGCATCGGTCACGGTTGGCAGCGTTCCGCGCCCATAGCATGCCGGTCCCGGATCGGCGCCGGCGCTCTGCGGACCAACGCGCAGCGCGCCGCCAGCATCCACCCTGGCAATCGAGCCGCCTCCCGCGCCCACCGTGTGGATGTCCAGTCCTGGCAGGCGCACCGGCAGTCCGCCAACGTGTGACTCTGATGTGCGCGGCAGCGCCCCGTCAACCAGCGCAACATCAGTGGAGGTTCCTCCCATATCGAAGGTGATGATGCGCCTGAACCCGGCGCGCTGTGCGACTGCGTATGCGCCGACAATGCCGCCTGCGGGACCGGAAAGCGTTGCGCGCGCGCCCAATTCACGCGCCGTCACCAGCCCCATGCTGCCGCCGTCGGATGCCATGATGCGAACTGACCGCACGCCGCGTTCCGCCAATGCCGGACCGAGGCGATCCAGGTAGCGTCCGAGCGCCGGGCTAACATAGGCATTGACGACGGTCGTACTGGTGCGTTCGTATTCGCGCGGTTCCGGCAGAACGCGATGGGATGCCGAAATGAAGAGGCGGCGTTGCGCGGCGCGCGCCGCCTGAGCGAGCGCCGCGGCGACGCGCTCTTCGTGCAGCGGGTTGGCGTAACTGTGGATCAGGCAGATCGCAACCGATTCAACCGGTTGCTTCTCGATCCAGGCGATCAGGCGCTCTAGTTCGTCGTCACTGAGCGGAGTCAGCACCTTCCCGTCCGCCAGCGTGCGCTCGACCAGTTCGAAGCGCCAGGTTTCAGGAACCGGCGGATCGGGACGAGTCACATTCAGGTCATAGAGCGCCGGCCGGTTGCCGCGCCCAATTGCCAGCACATCACCGAAGCCGCTGGTCGTAATCAGGGCAGTGGCGGCGCCGCGGCGTTCGAGCAACGCATTCGTCGCCACCGTCGTGCCATGCACGATGGCGGCTGGCGCGCCAAGCGTATCGACGCCGTGAAGTAACGCGCGCGCCGGATCATCGGGCGTCGAGAGGGTTTTATAGATGCGCACACGCCCGTCGCGCAGCAACACAAAGTCGGTAAACGTACCGCCAATATCGATGCCAAGGATATCCATCACGGCGCCAGAGCAGTAATTGCGCGATTGGTTTCCGCCAGGCGCACCCGTGTATTGCCTGCCAGGTCCCAATACCAGAGCGCAGCCGGATCGTCCGGCGCGACGCGGAGCGGACCGCCCGGTCCCTCCTGCAGGCGGTCGAAGGTCACATATGCCAGCGCATTCTGAAAGGCGGCGAAAGCGCCCAGATCACCGGCGGCGATGCCAGCAGCGATAACCCGGTCGGCGCCATTCGCGCTCCGCATATGGAGGGTATACTCAAACACTGCGTCGCTGGCGCACGCAGTGGAGAGGTAATAGAGCGCACCGTCGGCGCTCCAGGCAACCGGGCGGTTCCAGAACCCTGCGGCAATCGGGCTGAGACGTTCGCTCTCAGCGCCAGACCGGTTCAGAATGAGCAGATCGGCGCCGCTGCCATCGAGGCGGAAGGCTTCGACGGCAATGGCGCTGCCATCGGGCGCCGCCATCAGGCGACCAAATCCGTCGTACCGGGCGCTGCGCTGCCCGCCTGTTCCCGACACCAGCAACGCCATGCCGACATCGAGTTCAGTGCCGTCCGGTTCGCGCAGGAAGAGCGTGCTCCGGCCATCCTCGGCGGTAGCCGCGTAGATCAGGCGCGCATTATCGAGCCATTGTGGTGCGGAACGACTCCACTCATCGCCGGAGGGGGTCAGCGCAACGGCTGGCGCGCCGGGGAAGACCTGCACCGAGAAAAGACGCAGTTGCGGCGGCGCCGCCCCCGACTCGTCAACCGCATACACGATAGTTGTTCCATCCGGCGACATGACCGGATCGGCGCACGAGCGTCCACGCGGCGGCGGCGTCAACTGGCGGATCGAACCGCTGTCCAATTCCAGCACCCAGAGGGTCGCAGCCGCAGCGGCATCGGCTGCGACCGTGCCCGGCGCCGTGGCGCAGAAGGCGATCATCCGCGCATTCGGGCGCGTGGTCAGCGCCGTCACATCGCCGAACTGCCCGGCGCGGAGGCGTTCGGTCAGATTTTCTGGCGCACCATTGCTGATGCGCCAGATGTCGCCATCGGCAAGGTAGAAGATCGGTGCAGCGGGCGTCGCTGCTGCGCCTGCCGGAATGCGCAGCAGGTCGCTTGCCTGGCTGACCGGTCCGCTTGTAGCCACATCGATGACCAGCCGCAGCGGATTATTTTCCAGGCGCATGCGAAACGGAAGCGGCTGATCGATGCCGATAACCAGCCGTGCGCCCGTGGTTGCGCCAGGGGGGACGCGGAATGCGGCAGCGCGTATGATCTGTGTGCCGCTCAACGGTACGGTCCGTGTCGCCAGCGATGCGCGGAACGCATCATCGTGCAGCCATCCGTCGAGGTGAACGTCGATGAGATAGGCGCCAGCCACCTCGGACTCGCCGATAGCCTGGGGGATGGCAGGCGCCGGGCGGCAGCGCGCCGCAGCATGCGGTTGCGCCGAGTCGGCGGGAACGTCGAGTATCAGTTCGAGCCGCTCAAAAAACGGTTCAACCGTGGCGGTGATGGTGGTCACCCGCATGCTGAATCGCCCGCTTGCCGGATCGCCCGCCTGCTGATTACACAGGCTGAACTGCGCCAGGATCGGGTTGGGCGTCGGGGTTGGCGGCAGCGGCGTCGGCGTTGGTCCAGAGGTCGATGTTGGAGTGGGCGGCAGCGGCGTCGGCGTATCGGTTGGTGGAACGGGCGTCGCCATCGGCGTCGAAGCTTCAACCGTTTGAATTTCGCGGATGCGTTCCTGTTCGGCGATCGAGAGTTGTTCACAGGCAGTGAGCGCCAGCGCCACGAAGGGTATGATCAAGAGGACGATACGAATTCGGGTCATGTCGTCTCACCAGACTTCAGGGCGACGACGGGTCGCGTGGGCGGGAACCATGGGATTGCGGCTTGACAGTGACAGCACCGACGTTCCACCACTTCCCTCAGCATAACACGTCTGCGGAAAAGCGCAACTATGTCAGCGGGTCGCCGGGAAGCGCAACCTTAATCCAGCCGCGGCGCATGGCATAGACAACCGCCTGCGTGCGATCATTGACCGCCAGTTTGCGCAGGATCGACGAGATATGGTTCTTGACCGTCTGGTTGGAAATGTCGAGCAGTTTAGCAATTTCCTTGTTCGTGCGCCCGGCGGCGACCAGTTCGAGCACCTGCAACTCACGCGGCGAGAGGGGCGAGTAGATGCTCTGCGTATCCTCTTCCGCCGCCATCTGGCGAAAGGCGCTCAACACCTGCGCCGCAACGTCGGGCGAAGAGAGCACCAGATCATTGATCGGATAATTGCCGCGCCGCACCTGATGCAGCGTCTGCATCAACTTTTCAGGAACGATGTTGCGCGGCACGCACGCGGCAATGCCAGCGCGAATGGCTTTGACCACTTCCTGCCCGTCCATCGTCGAACTGAGCAGGACGATGCGAATATGCGGATGCGAGCGTTTGATAGCGCGTGCGACCTCGAGACCGTTGACTCCTGGCAGGTCCACCTCCATCACGACCATATCGGGGTCGAGCAAGTCAACGATTTGAATTGCCTGCTGACCATTGCTTGCTTCGCCGATCACGTGGAACTCGGTTGAACTTGCCAGATGATGGCGCAACCCCTCACGAAACAGTGCGTGCGCATTGACCAGCACGATCGAGGTTGAATTCACCCCGTCCTCCCGATGTGATGCGTCCTTCGACCTCGCGCCGGGTGTCGAATGATGATATGCTCACTTAGGCGCGCCGCAACCCCCTGCCGGTTGCCGGGGCGCCTGCAAAAAGCGACGAATGAAGCATTAACTGTACGGCTATCAGGTATTATACTGTAGACATTCTCTTTCCACAAGCCATAAACCGCCGCAGGGTCGTGCGTTCACCATCAAGGCGCGGGGGCGGAAGATTCGAGCCGTTCGCGCAAACGGCGGTCGGCTTCGGTCACGGCATCAGCCGGCGTCGTGAGACCGAGCAACGCCTGGCGCTGCATCCGCTTGATCTCCTGCTCTACAAAGGCGCGTGCGCTTGCATTGGGCATAGGAAGCCCCTGTTCCGCCTGGGTGCGGAACACCTGCGCTGCGATCTCCTGCGGTGTGTCGCCGTTCAGCGCCAGGGCGCGCGATGCTGGCTGCATGTCGCTCTGCAACAGCATCGTCTGCGCTTCTTCGCCGATCACGAAACGGATAAACCGTGCAGCCGCCACACGCTCGTTCGCCCCGGCAAGATTGTTGATCGCCAGTACATCAGTGCGCACATACGGACGCGGCGCCTGTCCCGTTTCACTCAGGCGCGGCAACGGCGCGACGCCGAGTTGGTCGCCCCACAACCCGCGATAGACGCCGATCTGATGCGCCCAATCGAAGGTCATAATCGCGCGCCCGTCCTTCAACTCGCGATCAACCAGAATGCTGCTCTCGCTTCGCGCCAGGATGCGCGCGTCGTTTTGAAGTGCGATCAGCCAGGAAAGCCACTGTTCGGCGCCGGCGCGACCGGTTTCGCCAAGCGCAACCCGCCCTTCGTCATCGAACATCCGCCCGTCGAAGGCATACAGGTATCCAATCATATTGTCGTGCGACAGATTGAGCGCCAGCCCCCAGATCGGCGGTTGGGCTTCCGGGTCGCTCAACCCGCGTCCAATGGCGAGCATGGTTGCGGTATCGGCGGGAGGCTCGGTGAGATTAGCAGCGTTGTAGTAGAGCGCCAGCGTGTCGAAGCGCACAGGTACGCCATAAAGCCGTACTGTGCCGGCGGCGTCACGCGCCTGCGCTCCCGCCAGCGTCACCGGCAGGAGCGTACCAATCTCCTGCGCCGGCGCCAGATCGTCGAGCGGCAGCAACACTCCTGCTTCCGCCAACCCGCCGATCCAGGTGTTCGGAATGAGAATCAGGTGAGGACCGCTGCCTGCTGCAACGGCTGCGCGCAGTTCGGCGGCGAAACTCGCCAGCGGCACCGATTGCAGCACAATGCGCCCGTCGCTCTGCTGACGGTTATACTGCTCAACCAGGCGTCCAAGCGCCTGCCGATCACTGCCCGACCATCCATGCCAGAGGAGAAGCGGTCCGACGCTGGATGGATTTGCGCCAATCGTCGGGGCGGAAGCGGTTTCGGGCGCGCTGCCTGACTCGCATGCGGCGAGCAGCGCAACAATCAGCAGAACGGCAATCAGACGGCATCGCATGATCCGGCGAATACTCCTGTCATTCGCCGGATTATAGCATACCGACTGGTATGTTGCTCACTCAATGGATACAACAATGCGCGGCAGTTCGACGAATTGATCCATGCCATCGGCTTGATAGACGTAGGTGCGCTCTTCTGCCGTGGTCATGGCGCAATGGTTGCCGTGCCGGTCGATCGCCACCAGGCTCATCACGTTCGGCGTACCGCGCAGGATGGGCGCAAGATCGCGAAAGGCTTCCCGGCACGCCTCTTCGAGCGGATACCCCGCCTTAAGGTACAGCACGACACTGCGCGCGGTCGCTGCGCGGATCGCCGCTTCGCCCCATCCGGTGCACGCCGCCGCGCCATAGCGGTCATCAGCATAGTTGCCGCCGCCGATAATCGGCGAGTCGCCCAGGCGTCCGGGGTACTTCCATGCCCATCCGCTGGTGCTGACCGCCGACGCAATCCGTCCCTGGCGGTCCTGCGCGATGAAATTGACCGTGCCGGTCACATGTTCGGGGTCCTTCACCAGCGTGGCGCTGCGCTGGAGCAGTGCCGCGACCAGTTCGGAGACGCCCTGCCAGTTGATCATCGCGCGCCCTTCGAGACCGGCGCGCCAGGCTTTTTCGGCGTGTTCCGTCAGCAGGTTTTCGCGTGGCATGCCGATTTCGGCGGCGAAGCGCGCGGCGCCCTCGCCGACCAGGATGACGTGCGGCAGGTCGTCCATCACCCGCCGCGCCACGCTGATAGCGTAACGGTATCCCTTCAGCGCCCCTACCGCGCCTGCCCGCAACGTCGTTCCGTCCATGATCGAGGCGTCGAGTTCAACCTCGCCAAGCAGGTTCGGGTATCCGCCATAGCCAACCGAATGATCGTCGGGGTTGTCTTCCACCAGCCGTGTCGCCGCTTCGACGGCATCGAGCGCCGAGCCTCCCGCCTGCAGGATGGCCCAACCAGCGGCAATGCCCACATTGCCATTGCTGCTGCCAATGATGATCATGTCGCTCCGCTCGCTTTCTGTTGCGCGTCTTTCTCGAATGCCAGCACCATGTAGCGCATGAAGCGCAGGCGGTGCAGCCAGCCAAAAACCGTGAAGAGTTCCGCCATGCCGTAATGATCCGGCAGCAGATGGAGGATCAATTTCCGCCAGACCGGAAAGGTGGGCAGCAGACCGCGCGTAATGTCGTCGGTCACGACCGGTTGCAGCCCGATGCGGCGCGCCGTGCGCTGGTAGACGTCGAGGGTGTAACTCAGGTCGAACGGTCCGAAACTCGGTTCAATGGTGCGCTCGACGGTTCCGCCGAGCATCCAGAGGGCAGTGCGCATGATCCAGGTCGGCACGAAATCGGAGAGCGCCAGGCGTCCGCCGGGGCGCAACACCCGGTGCGCTTCGCGGAGAAACGTTTCGCGGTTGGGAAAGTGGAAACTGCACTCCACCGCCAGCACCGTGTCGAACGACTCGTCGGCGTAGGGCAGGCGCATAGCGTCGCCAATCGAAAAATCAACCAGGTTGCCGGGGCGGGCGCAGGCGACGTGGCGCGCCTGCTCGATCTGTGACGGGTCGATGTTCAGCCCCAGCAATTCCACCTGATCGAAGCGGTCATTCAGCAGCGCCAGCGTGCCGCCGATGCCGCAGCCGACATCGAGCACGCGCTGACCGGAGCGCACGTCGCCCGCCTCGATGATCCGCAGCGTCAGCGCATCGGCGGCGCGCGCGAAATCGGCGATCGAACCATCGGCGCGCGCCGGGTCCTCCCAGAACCCGAAGTGAACATGCCGACTGAAGGCGGCGAGCGCCACTGGATCAGCCGCGCGGCGCCGTTCCAGCACGCGATCAAAGTAGGTCAACCCGACCTGTGACTGGCGTTTAGTGATCGTCTTCATAGCGACGAAACAGGACCACGGCGTTTTGCCCGCCGAAGCCGAATGCATTGGCAAGCGCGACCCGCACATCCTGGCGGCGCGCCTGGTTGGGCGCATAATCGAGATCGCATGCCGGATCAGGCGTTTCGTAGTTGATCGTCGGCGGGACCATGCCGGTTTCGATGCTCTTGATGCACCCGATGGCTGCCAGTGCGCCCGCC
>DAOTWI010000988.1:0-4019 GCA_034436075.1 Roseiflexus sp. | reverse complement strand
TGCACCGGTGGAGGCGTTGCATTGCACCGGTGGAGGCGTTGCATTGCACCGGTGGAGGCGTTGCATTGCAACGCCTCCACTCGGGTGTCCCATCCTACGCGCCGCCGCTCACATCGCGCGCCATCTGGACGCGGCGCGCTTCCTGCTGGCGCTCCAGGTACGACAGCACCGCATAGGCTTCGGAAATATCCTCGACGCTGACCAACCCTAGGTAGACGTCGCCATCATACACCGCGACAACGCGCGTGCCCTGCGCGCTCATCACCTGGCGCACCTCATCGAGCGTCGCCCCCGACGGTACGCGCACAAACTCGCGCTGCATGATGCCGGTGACGTACAGATCGCGCGTGTCGCTCGCCAGCGCCCGCAGCACATCCTCGCGCGTCACAATGCCAATCAGATGATTGTTCTGCATAACGGCGAAATCGGGTTGATAGCTGGTCAGGATGTAATCGACCACCTTGCTCACCCGGTCGCCAATATCGAGGGTGAGGGCATGACGGTTGTACGCATCGCCGACGCGCATGGTGTCGAGCATGGTGCGCGCCTGTCCCTCAGCGTTCTCCTGACCGGCGCCAAGAAAGATGAACACCGCCACCAGCGCCAGCAAGAAGTTGCCGCTTATGATGCCCAGAACGCCCATCACAACGGCGATACCCTGCCCAAGGAACGTTGCAATCCGCGTGGCGCGGCGAAAGCCGATAGCCATCGCCAGCACCGAGCGCAGAATGCGCCCGCCGTCGAGCGGGAATGCCGGAATCATGTTGAAGAGCACCAGCAGGATATTGGCTTGCAACAGCCAGAGGGTCAACCCCTGGATCGACGGCGCCGGAAACGCCCCGCGTCCAACCTCCAGCGTGCTCATATCAAAGACGCCGAACGCCAGCGCTGTGCCGGTCACCAGCAGCAACACGGCAGCGATAAGCACATTTACCAGCGGTCCGGCGGCGGCGATGACCAGTTCGTGCCATGCCTTCGACGGGTTGCGCCCCAGCAACGCCAGCCCGCCAAGCGGCAACAGAATGATCTCGCGCACCGGTATGCCAAAGGCGCGCGCTGCGATGCCATGCCCTAATTCGTGCAGCGTGACGCAGAGAAACAGCAGCAGGATCAGCAACGCGCCGAACGCCGCGCCAACCGCGCCATATGATGCGCCGCCAGCCATCGCGCCAAGAATGACGATTAAGAAGAACGTCAGGTGAATCTTGATGTCGATGCCAGCGACCTGTGCGATCCGAAATGACCATCTCATAGCTCTTCTCCCACCGGGTCAATTACCCACTATCCCCAAGGCAATCTCACCCACTCAAAAAACGTCTCACTGTCCGGTACGTCATGATACCAGATTCGGATCGATAACGTACGACCACCAGTTGTTACGGACGCCAAACGTCTCGCCGCCAACCCGCGGCAGATGGCTGAGCCACCAGAGGTGGTGGAGGCGCATATCGCCGCTGCCCCATTCCCGGCAATCGACCCAACGGGGACGCCCCGGCATGTCGGGAAACGTCAACCAGTCGTCGCAATAACTGATAACCGGTCGCGGGTTGCCCCAGTCGTAATCGTGATCAGAGTTGGGAGCGAAATGCACATTGCCGCAGTGCGCCTGA
Organism: Roseiflexus sp.; assembly: GCA_034436075.1. Classification (GTDB taxonomy): domain Bacteria; phylum Chloroflexota; class Chloroflexia; order Chloroflexales; family Roseiflexaceae; genus Roseiflexus. The sequence goes on along the minus strand of DAOTWI010000988.1, from coordinate 2,409 downwards.
CCGGGGTGAGTTTTGTCGTAGCGGGTGAACACGTTCCACAGGTTCTGCTCTGGCGGATGTGCAGCGAACACGCGGCTCACGATCGACTCGATGCGATGACCGAAGTTCTCCAGCATACAATCGACATCGCGCTCGTAGTTGAACGCCATTATGACAAACCGGCCAGAGCAATGGCCAGTGTTTGGGACCGGCGGCGAGTTGCACCAGAATGCGTCGCGCCCGACCATCGTCGATTCGTAATCGCCGGCATACGGAAAGGCGAAGAACCAGACTTCGTCCATCTCGCCGCGTTCATAGCGTCCGATCAGGTCGAACGCCGCAACCTGCGATTCATAATCGATCCGGTCGGGTTCGTACATGCGACGTGATCGCCAGGCAGCGACATAACTCTCGCCCGTGTACCGAAACCCATCGATCTTGCGCGGAAACCAGTCGGCGTCAATGCGTTCAACGATTCGGTACCGCACATATCCACCGCTCACCTGTTCCAGATCGGCAATGTACTGGCGCGCCAGGCGTTCCGGGTCATTCCAGCCGAAAATCTCGGTCAGGCGGCGCCCGCCTTCGGACGCAACCGGCGGGTTGTGCACAATCATCAGCACGCGAGGAGCAACGGGTTCGACCGGCAGCGCCGGCGTCTGCGCCGGGAGCGAGAACGAGGAAGCGTGTCGAGGCGAACGAATGCTATTCAGAAAACGGCGCAGAAAATCAAACATCCCGGGTCAATCATCAGCGCCGGAGATGACGATCTGTGAACGGACCCCCAGCGCGGCGAGTTGTTGCAGGCAGATAACGATATACTTGGCGGCGATGCGGCGCTCTTCTTCGGTCGTGTCGAGCATGGGGTCATAGCTGGGCATCTGCGACTTCACGAAGAGGCCGTCAAGGATTTCCTGCTCGTCGGGAGTTAATGCATCCATGACTGATCGCCTCCTGTTGTGTCGCAAACGCTCCCGCCTGCATCCCGGCAGTTGCTGAAATCGGGCGCTTCTCGCCAGATACTATGACCTGTCGGCATGCCTGTATAGTACCACAGTTTTGTGGCGTATGCCCAGGTGCAGGTGCGCCAGCCTTGTGACGTATGGCAGTATCGGAATAACAAGACCTGCGCGGTGGCGCATGTTCTGGCTTTGCCAGAGCCTGCGGCAGCGTGGCGCCGCCGATTATGGCGGTGCAGTGTGGCGGCATTGCCGCCGCACCGCGCCGCCAGACATCGGGAGCAGCCCTCTACGACGCCGACAGGCGAAATATCGTTGTGTGGCGATAGATCTCACCGGGATGCAGGACTATCGAAGGGAACTGCGGATGGTTCGGCGAATCGGGGAAGTGCTGAGTTTCCAGGCAGAGGGCGGCGTGTTTGGTCAGCACATGCCCGTTGCGCGCAGTGATGGTTCCATCGAGGGAATTGCCGGTATACAGGTGGATGCCGGGTTGGGTCGTCAGCACATCGAGCACGCGACCGCTCGACGGGTCGACGAGCCGCGCAGCGTGGCGCAACGCGCCATCAGCGCCATCGATCACCCATGTGTGATCATATCCCCCAAGACCATAGCGCAGTTGCTCATCATCGGCGTGAATGCGCGCGCCGATCGGGGCCGGCGTGGTGAAGTCCATGACCGTGCCGCGCACGGCGCGAATCTCGCCGGTTGGAATCAGCGATGCATCGACGGGCAAAAAGTGGCTGGCAAACAACTGCGCCTCGTGGTTCAAAATCGTTCCGCCGCCGCTCAGATTGAAATAGGCGTGGTTCGTCAGATTGACCACCGTTGTGCGGTCGGTCGTCGCGTGATAGTCAATGCGCAGCGCCCCATCAGCGGTCAGTGTGTATGTGACGATGACGCTCAGATTCCCCGGATACCCCTCTTCGCCATCGCGGCTGAAGTAGGTCAGTTCCAGCGCCGGTTCATCGGCATCGGCAACCGGGCGTGCCTGCCAGATGACCTTATCGAAGCCGGTGACGCCGCCGTGGAGGTGGTGCGCGCCGTGGTTGCGCGCCAGGCGGTATGTCGCGCCGCCAAGAGAAAAGACGCCATGAGCGATCCGGTTGGCGACACGCCCGATCAGGCTGCCGATGTACGCCGGATTATTCAGGTAGGGGGGCAATGAGTCAAAGCCGACGACCACATCCCCCGGTTGCCCATGCCGGTCCCGGGCGCGCAATGAGACGAGCGCACCGCCATACGTGATGATCTGCGTCTCGACGCCGTGTGCGCCGCGCAGCGTGAAGCGCTCGACCGTCTGATTGTCGATGGCGCCGAAAGGTTCGCGAATGATGCTCATTGATGCGCTCTCGCAGAAATGTCAAATAACAGGAATTACGCGGTCGCCTTACGGACGAGCCGCGTGACAGCACTTTATGCCTTCGGCAGAGCGGTACATATCTTCTTTTGTGGTGCGGTGCGGCGGCAC
>DAOTWI010000987.1:0-2434 GCA_034436075.1 Roseiflexus sp. | reverse complement strand
AGGCGCGAGGCGCGAGGTGCGAGGTGGCATGACCCCTTCGTGCCTTTCGTGATCTTGGTGGAGCGTAGGGGCGCGAGGCGCGAGGTGAGGGGTGCGGGGTTACGAGAACCGAGAACTGAGAACCAGAGTAGAGCCTGATCCATGCCAATCCGTCTCAATCCGTCCGAATCCGTGTTCTATGAAGCGCTATGCTCACAGGACGTACCATGCTGATCACTGGCGGCAGCGGGTTCCTGGGTACGGCGCTGGTAGAACTGGCGCGTGCACAGGGATGGAATGTCGTCGCAACGTACCACGCGCACGAACCGCAGACTGAGGGTGTGCGCTGGGAGGCGCTCGATCTGCGTGATGGAGCGGCAACCAGGGCGCTGATCGAACGCTGTGCGCCGGATGCCGTCGTCCACACTGCGTATCGCCAGGAAGGACCGGATATGGCGGCAATCACGGCAGATGGAGCAGGCGCCGTTGCTCAAGGCGCATACGCGGTAAAGGCGCGCCTGATTCACATGTCGAGCGACGTGGTCTTCAATGGGGAGCGGAGCGGCAGATATACCGAGGCGGATGCGCCGCAACCGGTGACCGCATATGGCGCTGCCAAGGCTGCCGCTGAACGCCTGGTCGCTGATGTGCATCCCGCCGCGTTGATCGTCCGCACATCGCTGATCTACGGCGGTCCAGAGCGTCCTGGCAGGCACGAACAGTTCGTGCTCGATGTGATCGACGGGCGCGCAGATGCTATCTTTTTCACCAATGAACTGCGCTGCCCGATCGAGGTTGGCGATCTGGCAGCGGCGTTGCTGGAATTGGCAGGGCTGGACCACAGCGGCGTCCTGCATGTGGCGGGTCCCGACGTTGTCAGTCGCTACGAATTTGCCTGCCTGGTTGCGCGTGCGTTTGGGCGCGACCCGGCGCGTGTGCGTGGAGGTCCAAGCCCGGCGTCTGCGCGACGGCCGCGCAACTGTGCGCTGGATAGTCGTGTTGCGCAGAGCATTCTGACAACACGAGTCCGCGGAGTTCGGGAAGTGCTGGGGTGAACGATGAGTGGTGCAAGCCACAACGGGAACGATCGGGACCTGTCAAGATGAAAGCAAGGAGGATGCGCTCGCTGGAGGCGACGCGCTTTCGGTCACGCTCCTCTGACCGCCTGAAAGAGAGGCAGCGCAATGAAACGAACGCCCGACTCGATCCGCCAGTTGGTACAAGAATTGCAGAATGGCGACGAATTCAGCCGCGCACAGGCGTCCTTTGCGTTGGGGATGCTCGGTGAAGCGGCGGTTGCTCCGCTGATCGATTTGCTGCACCACGAAGACCGCGACGTGCGCATGCGAGCAGCGTGGGCGCTGGGGGTGATTGGCCAGCCGGCGTTGCCCGCATTGCTGGAACTTGCAGAAGGCGACAACTCAGCGGTGCGGATTGAAGCCATCCGCATATTGGGCGTGATCGGCGAAGGGCGTTCACTCAACGCTCTGTTTCACGCCTTGACTGACCCGGACCCGCGGGTTGCACAGCGCGCCGCCATTGCACTGGGGCGCATCGGCGATACGCGCGCCTTTCATCCGTTGATCATTGCGCTCCACCATCCCGCAGCCGATGTGCGCTTCGCTGCGTGCAATGCGCTGGCGCACATGAATGTCGCCGATGCGATTCCTGCACTGCAAGAACGGGCAGAAGAAGATATTGGCCGCACCTCGTGGGGCGCATCTGTGGCTGAAGCGGCGCAGCGCGCCATCCAGGAGATCGAAGCGTCCAATCCGCACGTCTCGACGGATCAATTTGCACGGGTGCGCGATCTGCTGCGGCGCTCGGACGTGTGAGGCAGAGTCGTCTGCGCCTGCACTCATTCCCACACCTCTTCCTACAGCCTCGCTGGTGCGGGGCTGCGTGTAATCAGTACGGACATTACTGGCATTTGCGCACATACCCTGGTATCGCCACGTCCAGCCCGCGCAGGCGGGCTTTGCAGCAGGAGCCCGCAGCTTCAGTCGCCGGGCTGCTGTGGCACAGGCGACGGTCATCTGCACCCTCTCCAAATCGCCGTTGACGTACCTTAACCTTCATGGTAAGATACGGCAACTCTTGTTACCCGCCCTTCACGCCCGTGCAATGGATGCAGGCTCATTTTCTGCAAGGTTGTGCAGAGCAATCGGCGCTATGCGCTGGCGTCGCCATACACACGGGGTGAAGCGCCCATCGCGTTCGTGCAGGGGGTGATGCGCGCAACGACAAACGGCAGGTCTACTCGCAGGTTTCCGGCAGATTCTTCTCTAGCGAAAGGACAGACACCACTATGCGTTCGATGCGTAACGTATGGCGGCGGAGCGGCGCACTGGCGCTGCTTCTCATCCTGATCATCCCGGTGCTGGCGGCGTGTGGCGGCCAGCAACCCGCAGCGCAACCGACGGCGGCGCCCGCGCAACCGACGGCGGCGCCCGCG
>DAOTWI010000986.1:0-2281 GCA_034436075.1 Roseiflexus sp. | reverse complement strand
GCCTGCCGTCAACTCGTCCGCCAGGCTCATGATCGCGTCCCACGCACCCGGCTGCGCCAGCGCGCGCAGGGTGTCGAGCGCGAGGACGTTGGTCGTTCCTTCCCAGATTGGCAGCACGTGCGCATCGCGCAACAACGCTGGCAGACCGGTATCCTCCACATACCCGGCGCCGCCGAATGCCTCGATCACTTCGCTCATCACATCGACCGCCTGCCGTCCCGTCGTCAGTTTCGTGATCGACGTCAGGACGCGCAACAGATGCTGCTGGCGTTCGCTGGCGGTTCCTGCCTCTTCAGCGCCCAGCAACCCGGCGGTCAGAAAACTCAGATGGAAGGCGCCCTCAAACTCTGCCTGTAACGTCGCCAGGGTTTCGATGTGGAGCGGTTGCCGGTTGAGCGGCGCATCGAAGGCGACGCGACGACGGGCGTAATCGCGTGCCAGGGCGATGCCCCGCCGCATGAACGAGACTGACGAGACGCTGTTCCAGATGCGGGTGACCTGGAGCATCGGCACAATCGCGCGCACGCCTCCGTTCAGTGCGCCCACCAGACGCGCCGGAGTTCCTTCCAGGCTGAGTTCGGCGGTGGGCACTTTGCGGGTGCCGAGTTTGTCTTTCAGGCGGTTGACGCGGATGCCCTGCAAGCGCCCTTCTTCGTCGCGCAGTTCGATGTAGAAGAGCGCCAGCCCGCGGCTGCCCGGCGGGTTCCCTTCAGGACGGGCAAGCGCTAGCGCCATCTGCCCGGTCGTCGCCGAGGTGAACCATTTTCTGCCGAATAATCGCCAGACGCCATCGAAACCGGGGCGGGCAATGGTCTCTGTGCGGCTCACGTCCGAACCGCCGGGCAATTCGGTCATCCACTGCCCGCTCGTCCAGCAGCGATCCGGGTCACGGCTCGTCAGAAGCGGCAGAGCGCGGTCGATCAGTGCTGCGTCGCCTGCCTGCGCCAGCGTGCGCGCCGCACCGTCGCTCATCGCCAGCGGGCAGGTGTACACGTCGGTCGAGGGATGGAACAGGTAGACCAGCGCAAACTGAACGATCCGCGACAGGGCGCCGTAGGTCCGTTCGTAGGGGAGTGCGACCAACCCGTATTCGGCGGCGAGGCGCGCGGCGCGCTTCCAGAGCGGCGAAACTTCAATGCGGTCGACACGTTCGCCCCAGGCGTCCCACTGCGTCAACACCGGTTCGTTGAGGCGATCGGCGAGATGCAGGCGGTAAAGTTCGCCGCCTGCCAGGTCACCCATTGTCGTCAGATCGGGTTCGACCTGCGCCAGCACGTCGTGTGGCAGTGCGCGCCGCAGGAATGACCGGAGCACCCGGTCGTCGGTGTACTGATTCCCCAGCGTCGGGGGCGGCTGGTGAAATAACTCCATCATCGCAGTTCCATTTCCTGTGCGCCGATCCGGTAATCTCCATTATACAAACTCTACGCCAACCGCAATCACGCTGACTCCATGCGGCAGCGCCGCTGAGCCAAAACTGAGACCGAGCGAAACCCCGACCGCCGTCTGCACTTCAGGGTGATCCACCAGGGAGAAACGCACCAGCCCGATATCGCCGCTCAGATTGATGTCGTTGATGTCGCCGATTTTGACATCGCCGTCGTAGACGTGAATATCGCGCACCATCGCATCATTCGACATGGTGCGGCAGACGATCACGACCGCACCGACGCGCGCCCGGTGATCCCCGACGCACGCCGGGGTGGGGATCGAGGCATGCAGCCAGTTCAGGCTGTCGGGCTTGCCCTCGACATAGAGGCAAAAACCAGAGCGCCAGATCGCTGCAAGCGCATCATTATCCTCGACCTGCATGCTGTGCCCGTGCACCCATGTGCTCTGGAGATGTGTCGCTGCCATAGAACTCCTCCTTGAGTCAAGGCTTCCAGTGTTCTGCGGTCGTGAGGGTGCATCGGGATGGCTTGTGGATTCGCGCGGGAAACGTGCAGCATTCGAGGCGGCGCCCCATCGAACCGCCGAACTACTGCCAGTATATGCCGTTTTTATGCGCATGGACGGAAGATCCGATCCATCGGCGGTGAACATCCTGTTACGGATGACAGCAACTGTTCAGGCTTCTGAGGAATGCGGGCGTTGTACAGGATAGTGAGGGTCCAGGCATGATTTGTCAGGATCCACGGCGTTCCCGGCAGATAGCGTCCGTGCGGACGTGATGGACTGTGAATACGTATTCCGCTATCCGCCTTGTAGCCCGGCGACCGAAGTCGCGGGCTACAGTTGCGAAGCCCGCCTGCGCGGGCTCCATTGGACGATACCGGATTAT
>DAOTWI010000985.1:0-16509 GCA_034436075.1 Roseiflexus sp. | reverse complement strand
CGCACCGTCTCAAGTTCGGCGCTGACGGCGCGCGGGATTGCGGATGCGCGCTTCAAGAAGAGTGCATGCCCGCCGCTGCGATCAGCAATCGCCGTCAGCAGATCGTCCTGAAACTCGCCGCCAAGCCCGATGGTTGTGATAGCCACATGCTCGCCAGCCGCCTGATCCGCCAGCGCCAGGCACGTTGCAGAGTCGCGGGTGAAGCCGTCCGTCAACAGAATAATCCGATCAGCGCAGCGCCCGTCGCGATTGGCGCGAATCTGATTGAGCGCCAGAGCAATGCCGTCCGCCAGATTGGTGCCGTCGCCAAGGTTGAGTCCCGGCAGACGTTCGATAGCGCGCACCAGCGTCACCCGGTCAGCGCCGACCATCCCTGGTATCAGCAGCAGCGCGTGGTCGGCGAACACCACCAGCGCCAGGCGATCATTGCGGTCGAGACGTTCGACAATCGTGTGGAGCGCGCGCGCGACGTGATCGAGCGCACTCGAGGCGGCATCGCGCACCTCTCGCGGCACCGAACCGCTCAACTGCCACACCGGCACACCATCGACCAGCATCTCTTGCGCCGAACCGTTGCGCAGCAACGAACGAAACTGCGTTTCGTCAACGATGGGGATGCGCATGGAACGGCTGACGTCCGCCACCAGCGCCCAGTTGACCGGGCGCGGCGGTACAGACTCGCTCACCGAAGCCTGCACCGTGAGCAGCACATAGCAGACCTGCGGCTCGCAGCGCGCTTCGAGAAGCAGTGGACCCGGACTGGTGGAGAGTGTCAGACCTGGCATGAAGTACATTATACTATGAGCCACGCAGTGGGAAGGTGGCAGGTGGGAAGGTTGCAGGTTGAAAGTAGGAAGGTTGCAGGTAGGAAGGTTGCGGGCGAGGTTGTCCGTTGCGCGTTCCACGTTGCACGTTGAATGTTGAACGTTCCGTGCACGCAAAGACCCTAACCCTTAACCCCTCCCCCTTGATCCGGTTCTCAGTTCTCGGTTCTCGGTTCTCAGTTCTCGGTTCTCGGTTCTCAGTTCTCGGTTCTCGGTTCTCGGTTCTCGGTTCTCAGTTCTCAGTTCTCAGTTCTCAGTTCTCAGTTCTCAGTTCTCGGTTCTTGCGAGGCATACATGTCCGACACACTCGAACAGACCATTGATCGCCCTGTGACACGGCGTACCCGTGCGTTGCCGTATCTGGTGCTGCTTGGCGGCGTGCTGGTTGCCGCTGCTGCATCGATCATGATCCGCTATGCCCAGGGGATGGAGATGCCCTCAACCACGATCGCCGCCGGTCGCCTGGGATTGGCGGCGCTCATTCTGCTCCCTATCGCGTGGACGCGCGCCGGAGATGAGTTGCGGCGCCTGTCACGACGCGACATCCTGCTTGGGATTGTGTCTGGCGTCTTTCTGGCAGTTCACTTCGCCGCCTGGATTTCGTCACTGGCGTACACCTCGGTTGCCTCCTCGGTCGCGCTGGTTTCGACCAACCCACTGTGGGTGGCGCTCCTGTCGGCGGTGCTGCTGCGTGAGCGACCATCTCTGCCGACTATTGCAGGGGTTGTGTTGACCATTACGGGAAGCATCCTGATCGGCATCAGCGACAGTAGCGGACCTGACAGCGGCAATGCGCTGCTGGGCAACATGCTGGCGCTGCTGGGCGCCTTCGGCGGATCGGTCTATTTCCTGGTTGGGCGCAGTCTGCGCCGCCACGTTTCAGTGCTGGCGTACATCTGGCTGGTCTACACCAGCGCTGCGGTCGCCTTGTTGATCACCGCGCTGGCGTTCGCCGGAACTGCCAGTCCGCTCGAACTTTTCGGCGGATATCCGCCACTGGCGTACCTGTTGCTCCTCGGTCTTGCACTCGGACCGCAGTTGCTGGGGCACACCGCCTTCAACTGGTCGTTGCGCTACCTCTCCGCCACTTTCGTGACCGTTGCGCTGCTGGGGGAACCGATCGGTTCGGCATTGCTGGCGCTGATCTTGTTTGGCGAATGGTTTGCGCCGTTGCAACTGGCAGGCTTCGTGCTCCTCCTGATCGGCATTGCGGTGGCGGCGCGGGGGGAACGCGGCGGAGAATAGCGCCCCCTACGCCAGAATCTCGATCGCGCCGGGGATCAGTTCAGCCGTCACCGTGCGCGCCCTCGTTGAAAGCACCTCGCCATCAGTTGCGACCGGGATCGGCGCCGAACTGCTGATGGCAACGTGCCGCACCCGCGCCATCGTGACCTGCCGCAGTTTCGTGTGGGTGCCTTCGAGCACCTTCGGGATGTGACGGATGATCTCATCGATGCGCAAATTATCGACCAGGCAGGCATCGAAGTACCCATCGTCGATGCGCGCGTCGGGCGTGAGCAGGAACCCGCCCGCCTGATAGCGACCGTTGGCAATGCTGGCAAAGAGCAGGCGGCGCTGAATCCGGCGTCCGTCGAACTCGACGGTCATCGGATGCGCTTTGTAATTCGCCACTGCGCGAATGATCGCCAGCAGATAGACAGCGAATCCCTTCAGGCGAGTGATCTTGAGCGCCTCAGCCGCCGCCTGCGCATCGAAACCCGAACCGAGCGCATTGATAAACCAGCGTTCCTGTTCATTATCGACGCGCACCAGACCCAGATCGACCGTATGCGTTCGCCAGCGCACCAGACGTTGCACACTGCCGTAGATATCGTTTGCCAGAAAGCCGTCGAGCGCCTTGATGAAATCGCAGCCGGTGCCAAGCGGAATGATTCCCAGCGGCACGCGGCGTCCCAGGCTTGCTTCGGCTTGCTTGATGCCATTGACCGCCTCATTGAGCGTGCCATCGCCGCCGACGGCGACAACCGCGCCATAGTTGCGTTCGACCGCCTGCCGCGCCATTTCGATCGCGCCGCCGCGCGTGTGGGTCATCACCATATCGTAGTCAATGCCAGCGCGCTCAAGCGCCAGGTCCAAATCGTGCCGTCGCTCGCCAGCGTGACCGCGGCCAGCCCAGGGGTTGAGAATGATCAGCGCCTTTTCCATGGTCTCCGCTCACAGTGCCAGCGGCGCATCTGCGCCGCACCAGCGATTATACCGGATGTGAAAAGTTCCCCTATTCTTTTTCGCGGATTTCGTGTATAATTTGTCCAGATTTCCTCTATCTTTTTTTGATCATTTCGGGTATAATCCGCGCAGGTTGACGCGAGGGCGCGTCTGTTGAGTTAACGGCAAGAAAGGGAGGGTACGATGACGCACGAAGATCTGCTGGCTCTCATCGAAGAGGGCGTCGAGAACGGTCGGATCTCGTCAGCGCTCGCCGCATTCATCACTGCAGAACTGCTGGGTGTGGAGGCTGCTGAGACGGAATACGCCGAAGATCGGTTGATGGAAACAGTTGGCGCATAAATGCCATCAACTGTTTTGGAAACTATGGAGCCGCCCAGTCGGGCGGCTCTTCCTATCTCGTCAGTCCCGCGAAAGGGATCATTACCCGGCCAGTTCACGGCGAACAATGCGCACTCCTGCAACCATCGCCTTTAGTTTGGCGCGCGCCGCCCAACGCGCTGTCTGGCTGAACCCGCAGTCGGGCACGATCGTCAACTTCTCCGGCGCTACATACCGCAACGCCACCCGAATCCGATCGGCGACATCCTCCGGCGTCTCGATATAATAGTTTTTCACATCGACCAACCCGGCAGCCAGTTCCTTCTCACTCGGAAATTCGCGCCACAGGTCGATCTCCGCCAGTTCGCGGTTGGCGAATTCCAGCGCGTACTGATCGGCGTGCGCCTCGAGAATGTGCGGAAACAACGGGCGGTAGGCGCGCTTCGCCGTGGGACGCCCGACATAGTTGCCAAAACAGAGGTGCAACCCGATTGTTGCATCGACGCCAGCGACTGTGGCGTTGAAGAGTTCGACGAAAGCGCGCGGCGCATCAGGGCGCACGGCAATCGATGGCTCATCGATCTGGATAAAGGTGCATCCCGCCGCAACCAGCGCCTTCAGCTCGGCATTGATAATCGGCACGAGCGCCTCCGCCACCTCCCAGCGCGTTTTGTACACTGCGCCGGGTTTGATCCGACCGGCAAGCGTGAATGGACCAGGGCACGGCATCTTGATCAGGCGCGTCGTGCGTTGTTTGACATAATCATACTCGGCGATCAATCCAAGTCCGCCCGGTGCAGTGATCGGCTCGACCGCTTCGTAACTCTCGCGCTGATCGTGACCGGCGACGCCGACCCGGCGTTGCGACGGCAGTTCACGCAGCCCGGTGAGAAAGCCATAGAACGCCGCCGTGAAGAAACCGGCGCGCCGCATCTCTCCATCGCTCACAATGTCCACGCCAGCGTCTTCCTGATCGCGCAGCGCCATATCGACCGCATCGTCCTGCGTTTCGCGCATGTCGTCCGGTCCGAGTTCACCGCGCTGCGCCGCTGAGAGCGCCACGTGCAGCCAGGCGGGCCAGGCGTAGGAACCGATGACGCTGGTCGGAAGAAGCGGGAGATCCATACGTTCACCTCACAGGTTCTATTGTTACCAGGCGGTCCATCCGCCATCGACAGGCAACACGACGCCGGTCACGAAGGCGGCATCGTCGGATGCGAGATACGCGGCGGCGGCGGCGACATCCTCCGGCGCGCCCATGGCGCCGGTTAGCGGCTGAAGATGCGCCAGTCGCTGCAGAATGCGCTCACTCTCCTGCGCGCGACGACTCATCGGCGTGGCGATCAGACCGGGAGCAATGACGTTGACGCGCACATTGTGCGGCGCATAGTATACCGCCATCGCACGTGACAACCCGATGATTCCCGCTTTTGCAGCAGCGTAGGCGTGGGTGGCGAAATCGGCGTCGCCGCCAACCATGCCCAGCACCGAGCTGAGATTGATGATCGACCCGCCGCCTGCCGCCAGCAGGTGCGGCACAGTCGCACGGCACACGAGAAACATACTCGTCAGGTTCACATCGAGGGTGCGTCGCCATCCCTCGATCGTGCAGGCGTCGACCGGTCCATCCCCCCAGCGCCGGCCGCTGGCGCCTGCGCCGTTGAACACAATGTCGAGGCGTTTCAGACGACTGACCGCATCCAGCATTGCCTGTTCCACACGCGGAGGGTCAGTCAGATCGCATGTAACGGGAATGAACGCATCCGTTGCGCCGCTGAGCGCATGCGTTTCGTCCAGCCCGGCGCCATCGAGGTCGAAACCGGCGACGCGCGCTCCTTCGGCGAGGAAGTGGAGTGCAACGGCGCGCCCGATGCCGCTTGCTGCGCCGGTGACGATCGCAGTTTTCCCTGCCAGACGCATGACCCTCTCACGAAGATGATGAACGTCCCCCGCCGTACACCTGCGCCACGCGCGACCGGTAATCGTCGTAGGTGCGCTCGAAGAGTTCTTGCGAGGCGGCGCTCCCGATCAACACGCTGCTGGTCAGCACCAGCGGCGGCTGTCCCTGTTTCGTCAGTTCGGCGGCGACCAGGCACTTCAGCGCGTTGACCACCGCCGCATACCCGATCGTCGAGCCGGGACCGACGGGGTACGGCAGTCCTTCAACGGTCACCAGCGCATCGCCAGCTGGCGCACAATTGTCGATCGTGACATCGGCGCAGTCGATCAGGCGTTTGCCGCTGCTGTGGCGCGGCGTGGACGCCAGACAATGCTCAACCGACACCACCGCGATCACCGGCATGCCACGCGCTTTCGCTTCGAGCGCGACATCGATGACCACCTGGTTGACGCCGCTGTTCGAGAAGATCATGAAACTGTCGTGCGGACCGAAGACGAAATTGCGCAGGATGACCTGACCAAACCCCTCGACCTTTTCGAGGAACATCGCCTGGCGCTGCCCATTGGGTCCGACGACCGGATTGTGGTACGTGAGCGATAGTTCGACAATCGGATGGAAACCGGGGAAGCTGCCGTGGCGCGGGAAGATTTCCTCGATCGGGATGCGCGAGTGGCCGGTGCCGAAGAGATGCACCAGCCCGCCAGCGGCGATGGTCGTGGCGCAGATGCGCGCCGCTTCACCAAGAGCGGGCAGTTGCGTCTCGCGCACCCGGCGCACAATCAACTCAGCGCGTTCCAGGTAGTCCAGCGCAGGGGCAGGATTGAGGGTCATAGCGCCTCATGGTGAATCACAACACTTCTCGATAAGTGGACGCGAAAACACAAAGTCTCACAATCAAAACCGCTCACTTTTGCGCATTTGTGCATGTGAGTTGGCCCTCATTGACAGGACGTACGCGGTTTCCTCATTCATGGACGAGCCGCGTGATGGCTCGTTTTGCCTTCGGCAGAGCGGTACTGGTCTTCTTTGGTGGTGCGGTGCGGCGGCAAAGCCGCCGACCCCGCCACTGTGATCAGGAGCGCCACGCCGCCGCAGGCTTCGGCAGAGCCAGAACATGCGCCGGTGTGCAAGTCCTATCATTGAATATCAATCACCCGCTCGATGATCCGCCCGGTCGTCTTATCGGAGAGGATCTGTTTCAGTTTATTGCCGTGCATGCGCTCTTCTTTCACCAGCGCATACCCATCGACCTCCGGCGCGACGCGACGCAGCGGCTTCATCGGCTCAGCGGCGCGCCATTCAACTTCGACCGCCTCCCACTGGCGCGATTTTGCCGAGCGGTAGGCGGCGTCGAGGATGGCGTTGACCACATACCCGTCGTAGAACGTCTCCATCGGCGCGCGGTTGTTGTCCATCGCCTCGAACATATCGGTGAACATGTGGTTGTATCCCAGTTCGTGGACCTCATCGCCCACCGGGAAGAGCCAGCCGGTTTCGGTTTCAGCTTTTTCGGCGACATAGCCGCCGCCGCCAGCGGTAAACATCTCGAAGCCGGTGCGCAGGAAATGGTTGAGCCAGATCGTGCCGTTTGTTCCGGCAACCTCATCGCGCAGGTCCATCCCGCCGCGGAATGTCCAGCTCACCTCGAACTGCCCGACTGCGCCGTTCTCGAACCGGATCAGCGCAATGGCGTTGTCCTCGGCAGCGATCGGATGCACGAGCGTATCCGCCCAGCACATCACTTCTACCGGACGATTGTTCTTCCCGGCGAAATTGCGAATAATCTCAGCGCAGTGGCACCCCAGGTCGATAATCGCGCCGCCGCCTGCCACGTGAGCATCCCAGAACCAGGCGCTGTGCGGTCCGGGATGCGTCTCGCGCGAGCGCACCCACAACACATCCCCAAGGGCGCCGGCTTTGACCGACTCCAGCGCCTTGAGCGTCTTCGGGGTGTACACCAGGTCTTCGAGGTAGCCGGCAAACACGCCTGCCTGCTCGACCGTTTCGAGCATCTGGCGCGCCTCGGCAGCCGTGCGACCGAGCGGCTTGGTGCAGAGCACCGCTTTGCCCGCCGCTGCCGCCAGTTCGACCGCCTGCACGTGATGGTCATTTGGCAGACCGATGATCACTGTATCGGTCTCCGGGTCTTCGATGGCCGCCTTGAGGTCAGTGGTGGCTCTGGCGATCCCCCACTGCGCCGCGAACGCCTCGGCGCGCTCACGGGTGCGCGAGTAGACCGTTGTGATCCGGTCGCGCCCCCGATGACCGTGGAGCGTCATGGTATAGAACATGCCTATCAGCCCTGTGCCGAGCAATGTGATCGAGTGCGACTTCATAGGCGCTCCTTTGCTAGTGAATGTTCCACGTCGAACCGTTGCGAAGCCCACAGCGCGGCGCCGATGACCCCGGCTTCGCCGCCAAGCTGCGCCAGCGTGATCTGCACCCGGTCAAGCGGCGTCAGATGGCAGCGCGCCGTCACCTCAGCGCGCGCCGGACCGAGGAGCCAATCGCCGAGGCGCGACATCCCCCCGCCGATGACCACTCGTTCTGGACTGAAGATCGTGATCAAGTTGGCGATGCCAATGCCAAGATAACTCCCGGCGCGTTGCAGAATCTCGCGCGCGATGGTATCGCCCTGTTCAGCGGCGCGCGCAATGACCCCCGGCGTAATCTTGTTCAGGTCGTAATCCACCAGTGTGCCAATCTGCGTCGTCATCCCCTGCGCCACCACCCGCAGCGCCATCGCCGTGATCGACGGACCGCTGGCGAACGTCTCCAGGCAGCCGCGGTTGCCGCAGCCGCAGCGCGGTCCATACGGGTCAATCGTCATATGCCCGACTTCACCGGCGGTTCCGTCGATGCCCAGGTACAATCGCCCATCGAGCGCAATCCCGCCGCCGATGCCGGTGCCGAGGGTCATGCCGATCACACTGCGCGCATCGCGCCCGGCGCCGAAGGTCGCCTCTGCCAGCGTGAAGGCGCGTGCATCATTGATAATCGCCGCCGGACGCCCAGTGAGGCCGGTCATGTTGGCGGCGAGCGGCACATTGCGCCAGCCGGAGGGCAGATTCGGCAGCAGAATCGTCACCCCCTGCGCGAGATCGATCAAACCGGGCACGCCAATGCCGATTGCGGGAATCTGGTCGAGCGGCGTGTTGATCTGCGCACACACCTCCCCGGCAAGCGCAGCCATACGCTCGATGACCGCAGCGGGACCCTCGTGCGCTTCGGTGGGGACCATCAGTTGGAGGAGACGCTCGCCGGTGCGTACATCAACGGCGGCGGCGGCGATTTTCGTGCCGCCCAGATCAATGCCGAGGTAGACGTTCATTGTCTTCTATTTTTGAAGATTTTTCCGATGGGGTGATACTAGCGCATTGGGGTAGGGCTGTCAAGCGGGGGAAGAAACCACGCAATCGACCAATTCGGCAAAGCTGCCAGCGACTGTGAGCGCCGCCGCTTCTTCCATCGGGAGGAATGGGATTGTCACCACTCGCATGGATGAGATCCGCGTGTGTCGAAAACGCATGAGACATTGATTGTGCGGTGCGGGCGCAAGGATCTTGCTCATCGCCAGTCAACGGGAGATAGCATGATACAGAGAGGCAATCTACGCTCGCGCTTTCACTCGAGCGCATCAAAACCAAGAGCAAAGCGTATCGCCTCGTGCAGCTCTCGGAGCCTTTCGGGAGCAAGATGGGTAATATAGCCGCCGAGCCTGGATTTGGACACTGTTTGAAGATTGTCGCAATTGACTGCACACTCAGTCAGCAAGCCATCAGCCTCCGACAAAACCACTTCAGAAGGTATACCGCGTATGGTCGTGGTAATTGGCGCAATTGTCACTGAGGTGAGATAGAGAATCGCCGAGTCTCTCGTCAGTATGACTACTGGTCGTCGTTTATCAGGCTCTTTGAACGTGTACCAATAGACATCGCCCTGATTCATCCCTCACCCCAGAACTGCTCATCTTCCCAGATATCAAACTCACCCGCCTTGATTGGATGCTGTGCATAGCCTCTGGCATGCTGCTGCTCTTTTTCAAGCACAGCCCGATGGCGCAGTGCAAGTTGGAGCGCCGAGCGAATAAACGCCGAACGAGTCGTGTGGAGCGCAGCGGTCAGGTGGTCCACCTCAGCCAGCAACTCGTCATCGATGGTTATCTGAATGGTTTTCACACATCACCTCATCCTTCTGTTGATATGATTGCGCCGGGATCAGACGATAGCACACTTCCTGTCGTATCAACCCAGAACTGACGCTTGCACCCGTTTACCTTTTTTTCCCCATCGTCGCCGCGCTCGCTGCCCGCTTCCATCGTTTTCGCTGATTGCGAGTCCAACACGCGGCCGCCCTTCGGCAAGCTCAGGTCGGCGCCCTGAGCGGTTCGGCAAGTTCACCGCGTCGCCTGCCGAAACGCTGTCCTTCTCCTCATCAGAACGCTCTGATCACCGCTATCATACCATTAATCCGGGTTTCCGATCATGCTCGCATACTAATGTGCGGTCATTCGTACGATACTGCAATGCATGTTGCGCGTTTTCCAGGCGAACCGGACGCCTGAGCGCCATTGAGTGTCAGTTTCGTGACTGCTGCTTCTGACAACGCGCGCAGCGTCCAAACAAAATCAGATGGTTGGTGACAATCTGGAAATGGTTCTCTTGTTCTAATTGACTGAACAGGCGGCTGACGGCTTCATCGCCGATGGTGTGCACCTGGCCGCAGTCCTGGCAGACGAGATGATGGTGACGCTCCAAACCGACAACTTCGTAGACCGCTGCGCCAGCGCCCATATCGGAGACCGACACTTTTCCGGCGTGGACCAAACGCTCCAAGGCGCGGTAAATGGTCGAAGGGTTGACCGCTGGCAGGCGCGGCTTGAGTTGGGCATACACTTCCTGCGCGGTAAAGTGGGCTTCACAGGTGGAGTGCCCGGCTAACAAATCCAGGATAAGTTGTTCAACGGAACTGGTACGCATAGCAACCTCCGATGCGCTTGCGCCACGCATAATGCAAATCTTTGCATTTGCAAACAATTTCGATTATAATCGGAGTGCTTCCCCGGAACAATTGTATCATCTCTGGAGGATCACACGTGAGAAGATTGTCTCGTCTCATGGCCTGCGTTGCTCTTGTGATCGGGCTGATTGGCTGCACGGCACAAGCGCCCTCCCCTTCACAGTCAGACGCCGCGCCGACTAAGGCGCCGGTTGCACCTGGGCAGCCGACTGCTATTTCCGAAACGCCGCGCCGCGAACTGGTGCTGGCCATTGGCGGTGAGAGCAGCGACGGCTATGATCCAATCACCGGCTGGGGTCGTTACGGATCGCCGCTCTTCCACAGCACGCTGCTGGCGCGTGACAACGATCTGAACATTGTCAATGACCTGGCGGAGCGTTACGCCGTGAGCGATGATGGCCTGGTTTGGACGATCAAAATCCGCGCCGATGTCAAATTTTCGGACGGGAAACCGCTGACAGCCAGAGATGTGGCTTTTACCTTCCGCACCGCCGCGCGAAGCGGCAGCGTGGTGGATGTGACTCAGCTCGAATCTGCTACGGCGCTGGATGATACGACCGTTGAACTGCGTCTCAAAAAACCGCAGAGCACCTTCGTTCATCGGCTTATCACGCTCGGAATTGTACCAGAACATGCCTACGGTCCTGATTATGCGCGCAAGCCTATCGGATCCGGCCCGTTCCGACTGGTGCAATGGGATGAAGGCCAGCAGTTAATCGTCGAAGCCAATCCATACTATTACGGTCCCAAGCCGAACTTCGACCGCATCGTTTTCCTGTTCATGAGTGAAGATGCGGCATTTGCCGCTGCAAGGGCCGGTCAGGTGCATGTCGTCTCTGTGCCGCCTGCGCTGGGCAGGCAGCAGATTGCCGGAATGAAGGTCGTGCCGGTCGATAGTGTGGACAATCGCGGCATCATGTTCCCAATGGTTCCCGAAACTGGCGAAAAAACTGAAAAAGGCTACCCTATCGGGAATAATGTGACTGCTGATCGGGCCATTCGCCGGGCCATCAACTATGCCATTGACCGCCAGGCGCTGGTCAATGGCGTGTTGGAAGGCTTTGGTTCACCTGCCTACGGGCCAGTTGACGGTCTGCCCTGGTGGGAAGAGTCCACGAAGTTCCAGGACAACAATCCCGACAGAGCCGGACAAATTCTGGCTGAGGGCGGCTGGACTGACAACAACGGCGATGGCGTGCTGGAAAAAGGCAATCTGAAAGCCGAGTTCACCCTGGTTTATCCAGCCTCTGACAGCACTCGTCAATCGCTGGCGCTGGCAGTGGCGGATATGGTCAAGCCGCTCGGCATCGTGATCAACCTGCGCGGCGCCAGTTGGGATGAAATCGAGACCCTGATGCACAGCAACGCTGTTCTGTTTGGCTGGGGCAGTCACGACCAGACAGAAGTGTACAATCTCTACCACAGTTCCATGCGTGGTCAGGGATGGTACAACACCGGTTTTTACAGTAATCCTGTCGTCGATGGCTATCTCGACCGGGCGCTGTCCTCTGTTTCGGAGAAAGAAGCCATCCCGTATTGGAAAAAAGCCCAATGGGACGGAGCAACCGGCTTCTCGGCGCTCGGCGATGCTGCCTGGTCCTGGTTGGTCAACCTGGATCACGTCTATTTTGTGAGCGAATGCCTGGATACCGGCAAACAACGCATCCAACCGCACGGCCACGGCTGGCCGATTACCGCTAACATCGTCGAGTGGCAGTGGACGTGTCAATAAGTCTCGCATCCCGCAGGACAGCAACGCCCTGCGGGATGCGACCCGCTCACAATGAAATCCTTGTTGATGTTCGTTTCCAGGAAACTGGCTCGGCTGGCTTTGCTGCTGGCGGCGTTATCGATCGTGACGTTCACGCTGGTCAGCCTCTCGCCAATCGATCCAGTGACCGCCTATGTCGACGCAGATATGCTCCTGGTCAGTCCAGAGCAACGCGCCCTCATCGCCGAGCGATGGGGACTCAACGACCCGCCCGTCCAGCGTTACCTGCGCTGGCTGGGACAGGTGCTGCAGGGCGACCTCGGCACTTCCAGCATCTACCGTCAGCCAGTCATTACCGTTATCGGACAGCGCTTCCAGTCCTCGCTCTGGTTGATGGGCGCAGCCTGGGCTTTGTCAGGCGTCCTGGGGTTCGTCCTGGGGGTGCTGGCGGGCGGCAGTGAAGGTTCATACTTCGACCGCGCGGTGCGCTGGTTCGCTTACACCCTGGCCTCCACGCCCACTTTTTGGCTGGCGCTGTTGCTGTTGGTCGTGTTCTCGGTCACCCTGCGCTGGACGCCTATCTGCTGCGCTACACCGCCCGGCGTGACGCCTGAAGACGTCACTCTGACGCAGCGTCTCCATCACCTGATTTTACCTGCCGCTACGCTCAGCATCATTGGAGTTGCGAACGTCGCCCTGCACACTCGCCAGAAACTGATTATCGCCCTTCGCAGCGACTATGCCCTCTTCGCCCGCGCCCAGGGCGAGACGCACTGGGGCGTTATCTGGCATCACGGCCTGCGGAACATCTCTCTGCCCGCCATTACCCTCCAATGTGCCTCGCTCGGCGAACTGTTCGGCGGTTCGGCGCTGGCTGAGCAAGTGTTTGCCTATCCGGGATTGGGGCAGGCCACCGTGCAGGCCGGGCTGCGCGGAGACGTGCCGCTGCTGCTGGGCATTGCCCTGTTCAGCGCAGTGTTCGTTTTTACTGGCAATACCCTGGCCGACCTGGTCTATCGGTTCGTAGACCCGCGCATCCGATTGGGAGGCGGCGTATGACCAGCAATCCGCTCCCGCAGCCAGCGTTCCGCCTGACCTTTCAGCGCGGTAATCGTCGCGTGCGAACGTTGTGGGCGATTGGGATGAGTCTCAGCCTGTTCATTGCGATTGTTCTGCTCGGACAATCGCTCGACGCCGAGCGTTTGCAGACCCGTCTGCATATCCGCAACCAGCCGCCTGGCTGGGAACACCCTTTTGGCACTGATTGGATGGGGCGGGACATGTTGACTCGCACGCTGCGCGGCCTGACTGTCAGCCTGCATGTGGGGTTGATTGCCAGCGCGCTCAGCGCGCTGCTAGGCTTGCTCGTCGGTCTGGCATCAGCCGCATTCGGCGGTTGGGCTGATACCGTTATCACCTGGGTTATCGACTTGTTCATGAGCCTGCCGCACCTGGTTGCGCTGATTTTGATCGCCTTCGTCTTTGGAGGAGGGGTTAATGGCGTCATTGCATCAGTGGCGCTGACCCACTGGACGAGTCTGGCGCGCATCATCCGCGCCGAAGTGCTGCAACTCAAAACTGCTGAGTATGTCCAGCTCTCGGCGCGCCTGGGGCGTTCCCGCTGGTGGATTGCGCGCCATCACTTGCTGCCGCACCTGTTCCCGCAGTTTATCGTCGGGTTGCTGTTGCTTTTCCCGCATGCCATCCTGCACGAGGCGGGCATCACCTTTATCGGCATCGGGCTGTCGCCGCATCAACCGGCAGTGGGCATCATTCTGTCCGAATCGATGCGTCACCTCTCCACCGGCTACTGGTGGCTGGCTGTGCTGCCAGGCCTGGCGCTGCTGGTGATGGTCAAAAGTTTCGATGTGTTGGGCGAAAATGTGCGTGATCTGCTCGACCCCAAAACCATGCAGGAGTAACGCGCATGTTATCTATCCGCAATCTTTCGATTAGTTTCACGATGTATGGAGCTGGTCTGCACCAGCGCCAAATGACTCCTGTTATCGGTCTCGACCTGGAACTACGCGCCGGGGAGTTGCTTGGCGTGGTCGGAGCGAGCGGCTCCGGTAAGAGCCTGCTGGCGCATGCGGTGTTGGGTATTCTTCCCGCCAACGCCCGTGTAGCCGGAGAAATCCGGTTTAGGGATGAACTCTTGACGCCTGCCCGTCAGGAACAACTGCGTGGCAGGGAAATGGCGCTCATTCCGCAATCAGTAGGCTTTCTCGACCCGTTGATGACGGTTGGACAGCAGGCGCGTCGCGCTGCGTACCTGGGCGGGGCGAAGAGCGCTGCAACCTCTGTCCAGCGGCAGGTCTTTCGACGTTATGGGCTGGAAGAATCTGTCGGAGACCTGTTCCCCTTTCAGGTATCTGGCGGCATGGCGCGGCGGGTGTTGGTTGCGATGGCGGCAGCAGGGCAGGCATCCCTGATCATTGCCGATGAACCCACCCCCGGCCTGCACCCTGAAATGGTTGTTGAGACGCTTGGCCATCTGCGCGAATTGGCAGACGAGGGACGCGCTGTCCTGCTCATCACCCACGATATTAGCGCGGCGCTGACCGTATCAGACCGCATCGCCGTCTTTTATGCCGGAACGACGGTTGAAGTGGCCGCATCCGCTGATTTTCACGGGAACGGCCAGGCGTTGCGCCATCCATATACGCGGGCCTTGTGGCGCGCCCTGCCGCAAAATGAGTTCATCCCTATTCCTGGCGCCCAACCTCAGCCAGGCGAACTGCCGTCCGGCTGCCTGTTTGAGCCGCGCTGTCCCCTGGCCACGCAGGCATGCCGCGCTGCCCGGCCAGAACTGCGCATGGTGCGCGGGGGATGGGTGAGGTGCATCCATGTTGAAGGCTGAACACCTTTCTTTTCGCTATGCCCGGCATTCAAGATGGGTGTTTCGGGATGTGTCGCTCGAACTGCATCCAGGAGAAATCATCGGCTTGAGCGGTCCAAGCGGAAGTGGAAAGACGACCCTCGGTAAAGTCCTGGCGGGGTATCTGCAACCGGTCGAGGGGAGCGTTTCCCTGGATGGCGCGCCTCTGCCCGGGTCTGGCTATTGCCCGGTGCAATTAATTTTCCAGCACCCGGAGCTGGCGATCAACCCACGCTGGCGTATGAAACAGGTGTTGGAGGAAGGGTTCTCTCCCTCGCCAGCATTGCTGCACGCCTTAGGAGTCGAACCCGGCTGGCTGACGCGCTGGCCGCACGAATTAAGCGGCGGCGAGTTGCAACGATTCGCTATGGCGCGCGCTCTGGGTCCCGGCACGCGCTACCTGATTGCTGACGAGATAACCACAATGCTCGATGCCAACACACAGGCGCAACTCTGGCAGGTCATAATCCGCCACACGAAAGAGCGCAGCCTGGGCGTTCTGGTTATCAGCCACGACGCGCTGCTGCTCAGGCGGGTCTGCGGGCGGGTCATCCAATTCACACAGGCAAAGTGAGATGAGAGGTATTCGGGCATACTGCCAGCGGCGCGCCCCCTGAGCTTGTCGAAGGGGCGAAGGGCAGGCGGCGGCGTATGCCGGTTTAATTGTGCGCTGTGATTTTTCATCACATACAGCCATCTTCTTCTGCATTTTCTCTATCACGAGCAGCAGAGCGCCCACTGACGCTTCGATCCAGATATCGCAAGCGTGTGAGTTAATCGAACGCCATCTGGGATCTGCACTACTGGCAGCATATGTGGGAATCTGCGCCGGATTGGGAGGGGGATGAGCGCAATGTGGTTCTCACTCTGGCGCGTATATGGTATAGCGCCGTGACCGGACAGATTGCGCCGAAGGATGTCGCCGCCGACTGGGCGATGCTACGCCTGCCTCTCGAATATCGGTCTGTACTGTTTGAAGCCAGGCAATCCTATCTTGGAGGCGGCGAGAGTCCTCTGGCTTTGCGAGCCGATCGGATCACAGAGTTTGTGCTCTTTGTCAAGACCAGAATCTGCGAGTCGCCTGGTTTTTGCGGCGCCTGAACTGTCTCGTGGAATGAATGTTGGGGAGCGCCGGGCAGTCCTCGTTGTTTCACTCCGCCTCCCACCCATCCCGTCCGTCCTTCAACCGCAATCGTTCACCGGTGCGCGGGTTGTAGACGCCGATGACAAGGCGATACGTTGCTGGCGGTGTGTCCGGCGGCGCGAGGATCGCTGCGCGGCTGCGGTAGGCGGCGCCAGGTTGCCAGGCGGAAGCCGGGATGCGCGCCAGCGGTCCGTCGTGCTGTGCAACGATCCGGTTCTGCACGTCGAGTACATGGGCGAACAGGAACAGATCGCGTCCTGGCGGTGCAAGGGCGCGCCAGTGCAGTTCGATCCGCACGGTGTCGCCGCCTGCGACGTGCATTGATGAGATGGCGGCGCGTTCCAGCATAAGCGTCTCGCCGAAGCGCACATTGACATCACGCAACGGTGCGCCAGCGTCGCCGAGTTCATAGACCGCCAGTTCGACGCCGCCGTACCAGCGGCTTTCGGCGCGGAAGGCGCGTTCGGCGAGCCAGGCGCTCACAATGCCGTCGGGATCGGCTTCGTAGGGAACGTAAAACACCCC
>DAOTWI010000984.1:0-1735 GCA_034436075.1 Roseiflexus sp. | reverse complement strand
GCAATGGGCGTGATGAGTGCGTGGCGCCAGCGCCTTTGATGCGCCTCTGGCATAGATGACCGTCACGAGGGCGGCAAAGGCATGCGTATTGGCATCGACATTAGCCGGATGGCAACGGCGGCGCGCACTGGCACCGAACACTACACCAGCGAAGTGGTGGCAGCAATTGCACGGCGCGATGCGGTCAACGCCTATACGCTCTACTGCAACCAACCGCCTGCGCGCCTGCCGCCGCTTGGCGC
Organism: Roseiflexus sp.; assembly: GCA_034436075.1. Lineage (GTDB taxonomy): Bacteria > Chloroflexota > Chloroflexia > Chloroflexales > Roseiflexaceae > Roseiflexus. The sequence goes on along the minus strand of DAOTWI010000984.1, from coordinate 1,493 downwards.
GAACATGACGGTGCGCTGCATTCCGCTGCCGCGTCTCTGGACGCATGTGCGTCTGTCCGGCGAGGTGCTGCGGCATCCGCCGGATGTGCTGTTCATTCCGGCGCACGTGCTGCCGCTCGGCGCGCCGCTCGTGCACCGGATGCGCACGGTGGTGACGGTGCACGACCTGGGATATCTGCGCTACCCGGATGCGCACACCGCAGCGCAACGGCTCTATCTCCAGATTTCGACGATCTGGAGTGCGCGCGCCGCCAGTCACCTCATTGCCGTCTCTGCGGCGACGCGCAGTGATCTGGTGCGGCTGGCAGGCGTCTCTCCAGACCGTATCTCGGTCGTGCATCATGGTGTTGCGGAACGGTTCCGCCAGCCGGTTGCCGATCCGGCGCGGGCGCGGGCGATTGCCGGCGGAGACGAACCGTATTTTCTGTACGTTGGTACGGTGCAGCCGCGCAAGAATCTGGCGCGGGTCATCGACGCCTTTGCGCATGCCAGCCGGCGATTGGCAGACGCTGGCATTGCGCCGATCCTGGTCATTGCTGGCAAGCGCGGCTGGCTGAGTGACAGCATTGCGCGCCGCGCCGGTGAACTCGGCATTGCCGATCGCGTAAGGTTTGTCGGGTACGTGGCGGACGACGACCTGCCGGCGCTCTATCACGGGGCGCTGGCGTTCGTTTTTCCGTCGCTGTACGAAGGGTTTGGGATGCCAGTGCTCGAAGCGATGGCATGCGGCGCGCCGGTGCTGACGTCGAATAGTTCATCGCTGCCAGAGGTGGCAGGTGATGCGGCGCTGATCGTCGATCCGCTCGATACCGGGGCGATTGCGGAGGGGATGGCGCGCCTCGCCTGCGACGCGGCGCTGCGTCAGGAGTTGCGCCAGCGCGGGTATCAGCGCGCCGCGCAGTTTACGTGGGATCGCTGCGCTGAGGAGACGTTACGTGTTCTGTACGGCTGAAAGGGGGATGTGTGTTCTCGTTCGCCGCCCGCGCCCGCGCGACGATGGCGCGGATTTCGCCGCAGGTCTGGCGCGTTCTGGCGCACAGTCTGCTCTTCGGGCTGGCTGGCAGCATCGCCGATCTGCTCTTCAACTTCTACCTGGTGAGCCTGGGGTATGGCGCCGACACTGCCGGTCTGATGGCGACGGTGTACCGCGGTGCGGGGGCGTTGCTCGGATTGCCCCTCGGCGTCCTGATCGACCGGTTTGGCGCGCGGGCGCTACTGGTGGCGGGGGCTGTCGGCTTTGGGGTTGCGTTTGCACTCCTGGTGCTGGTGTCGCAACTCTGGGCGCTTATCCTGGTCGTCTTTCTGGCAGGCGCCGCGAATGTGCTGGCGCTAACGGCGGTCGTTCCACTGCTGACCGGCATTACCAGCGCGGAGGAACGGGCGGCGGTGTTTGGCATGAACGCTTCGGCAGGATTGATCATCGGTCTGGTCGGCAGCAGCGTCGGCGGGTTGCTCCCCGGCGCGGCGGCGCTGATGTTGGGCGTCGAGGCGCG
>DAOTWI010000983.1:0-7860 GCA_034436075.1 Roseiflexus sp. | reverse complement strand
GTCGGGCAGACCGCGCTGAACGTCACCGGGCAACGCCGTGATGCGACGGGATTTCTGTAGTATCATGCCCGGTACGATGACCCGGCGCTCGGGCGGTTCATCGCGCCGGATAGCATCGTCCCCGGCGCGGGTTCGCTGACGCTCGCGCCGCACGATGCGGTGGCGCGGGAGGCGTGGCAGCAGCGCACCGTTGAGCGTCACGTATGTAACCGAGACGTCGTCGAGGTTGCCACGCTGTTGGGTGTAGTGCGGGTCAAACGGAAACGGCGGAGCGGCGAGTTGATTGGCGTTGCACCAGAGTACGACGATTGCGACGGGAGCGCGCGTGAGCGCGGCGCGCCGCTGGCGACGGCGTATCAGATGGTGATGGGGGGATGGATGTCTGCAGCGCCCTACAGGCGTTCAAGTCTCCTCTCTGCAACCTACTCCAGGAATAAGTGATCAGCGGGACCTGTAGCAATCACCTGCCCGCGATACGTCATGACCCCGGCGCCATGCTCCTCGTTCCATGTGCATGCGAACTCGAAGCCGATGCATGCCTCGCCGTCGTGGAAGACATTGAGCACATGCACGCACGACAGTTCGATTAGCGAAAGGAATCCTTCCAGGTCAACCGCGGAAATGGCGGATAGTCAAGAGACTCTGGCAGCACCAGATCAATCATCTCAACGTTATTGTATGACGCCACCATCAAATGTGGCGCAGCGCCTGGCAGCTGTGTGATAGCGAACGATTCTCGTGGCGTCTTGGGCGTTATGGGTCGTAACGCTGGCGTCCTTCTCGGATACTGATAAGAATCTCATCGCGGTCAATCGCCTGGGCGGGCGCAATCCCGGCAATGTCGAGCGGCGATGTGGTCGGCTGTTCTGGCGCCACTAAGAAACTCTGTCCGTCACGACGCTGGATGCGAACTGCTCCATCGCGTCGCGCTTGCTCGAGAATCGCTGCAAAGTTTTGTCGCGCCTCCGAATAGGTGTAGCTTTTCATGGGAGAACCTCCAGAGTTGTTACGCCAGCCGCCTCCGCTGCCGCCTTGAGACCATTATCGATAGTGATGAGCGGTGCAGAGTGGATGCGAGCGCATGAAATCATACAGGCATCATAAGCGTAGATGGAAAACTGCGCGATCAGCGTCATCGCATCGTCGAGCGATACATCAAGCAATCGAATGGGAATCTTATGATATTCGGCAACTGCCTGGCGCACTTCGTCGAGTGTTAATCGTTTGCTCTTGAGCATAGCGGAGAACGCATTGCCAATCTCCCAATGCAATGACGCTGGTGCAATCAATTCAGCCCCGACGGTGAGCCGAATAAGAGCGGATTTAACCGGCTCATTCAGCACGACGGCGAGAATCACAGATGTATCAGCGACGATAACCATACGTCTTTGACTATATGTACAATTGTACAATAGTATGCCTGGGAGTGAGCTTGTTGGCAAGCAGACATAGTGAGGAAAGCAGGATTAAACGAGCGGCGGCAATGGATACAATGGTTGTCGTTGAGTGGCGCGATCCCACAGAACGAGCAGATCTTCACGATGGCTCGATGCCCATTCAACAACCAGCCCTAACACACGTGGCGGCAGATAACCGCCAATGACGACCAGCGTATGGATATCGATCACCGCTTTGTGCTCGCCATATTCCGCGTGAAAATGCGGCGGCGGATGGTCGTCGAAGTACATCTTGACGACAATGCCGAAGAATCGGCTAATCTCGGGCATATGCCAGCAACTCGCGCAGTCGGGGGAACAAATCTTCAGGGCGTTTCCCTGTCATCTTCAGGTAGATTGAGTCGGGACACAGGTCAATCTGATCACCCCAGGCAATCTCTCCTCCCGGACCGATATGAACCTTTTCAAACTCCCGGTAATCGTTCCAGAGCGCGAAAACACCTTTGCCCGCCAGATCCGACAGGTCTACGACGCCTTCGATGCCATCCAAATATTTGACCCAGAGGCGGTAGTTATCAAGGGGTTTAACCTCAACGGGAATTGGCATGTGTAATCTCTCGATCAAAATAGACCACAATCATACCAGTATTCTAGCATATCTCTCCACATCGTGGCGCGCTCGTCCAACACGTCGCCGGTCAGCCGCGTCCGCCTGTCTTCGCCGGCGCGACACAGAGACAGGGGTTCTATGCTGAAAACATCAAGATCAGTCCACTAATGCAAGTCTTCACCGACTTCGCTGGCAGGCGGGAAGGCTCTCCTTCAGCGTGACCCTGGATGGCAGCGATGAGAGCGATGAGGGGTACACCGTAGTATGGAGGGTAAGGGTGACCCTCACTCATTGACACCCAGTTCAGCTAATTCTTGCTTTGCCGCTTTATTTATCCAGCTTCCAGCCTCTGAATTATCTCTGGCTAAGCGATAATCATCAATGGCTCTATCGTTCTGCTGAATAGCTCTATAAGCACGGGCTCTGTTCAAGTAAGCATCTGCATCCTTATCATTATACTGAAGAGTAACGGTAAGATGTTCGATTGCTAGATGATATTCGCCATGCATCCTATATGCATAACCCAAATCTCTATGCGCAATAGGATCCTTTTCTTCAATGCTTACTACCTTTTTGAAATCTTCTATGGCTTTTTCATATTCTCTTCTGCTTATCCATATAAAACCACGGTTTTTTAGCGCAGGAACATAATCAGGTTTCACCTTAAGGGCATCATTGAAGGCAAGCAAAGCCTTTTCACTATCTCCTTCCTTGCCTCTATCACGATATGCTATACCGAGATTGGTGTATGCATCGAAGTCCTTCGGGTCAATATCAACAGATTTTCCTAATTCAGAGATAGCAGCATCAAGATCGCCCTTCAAGCGAAGTGCATGCCCGAGGTCGCGGTAAGCAACCGAATTGCGGGGAGAAGAATTAATAATTCTCTGAAAATCTCTAATAGCCTCTTCGTAATTTTCGAGATTCAAATACGCAAAAGCTCGCTTCCTTCGTGTTTTGTGGTCTAGCGGATATTTATTGATTACATCTGTGTATATTTGGAATGATTTCCTGAAATCGCCTTCCGCCGCCGAAAAATCTCCTTTATCTCTATAAGCCAGTGCTCTGTTATAATAAACATCCGCATCTTGAGAGTTGATCGATATGGCGCAACTATAATCATGTATTGCGATATCATACTCGCCTTTTATACGATATATATCACCTCTCAGGCTGTATGCATGGTTAGATTCCATATATCCTTTGCAATCCCTAAAGTCCTTGAGAGCTTCATTAAGATAAGTCAGAGCGAGATCATACTCTTTATAAGCCATGCGATCTGCAGCTAAGACGACAAGAACCAGATGGGATATCTGTTCTGGTAAATTACGAGTTACATTGATCTTTAATTCAACATCACTCACAATAGATAAAGACTTCGGATCGTCAGTCGGCTTGCAGCTTACAACCCGAATACGCTCTATTCGTGGCGTGATCATAAGATCGTCGTACCAACCCCAAATCAAGACCGCGCATCCCAATTCTTTGCCAACAGAAAGAGCAGAATTTTCATTAACAGTATAACCTAATCTTACGAGTTCAATGGGAAGTCTCTCACGTTTTATTCGGGTATCAAGGTTTGAAAAGATATAACCCGCAGGATCTATGTTCCTTCGATTGCCATCACTTCGATATTCAAAGTCGGCAATTGCAATGCGTGATTTTTTGGATCAGGATCTGATATTATGAATGGCATTTTTGGAACGGGTTGATCTATTGTTGATGGAGAGCGAGGTTTGTCAAATCCGAGAAAACTCATTATTTTTGTAATATTGGTGATAAAACTGATACAAGTCACAACAAAAGCCAGTAATGCAGCAAAAGTAGCAAAAATCCGTTGACTTTGCTGATTTTGATATGCATAACAGTATCGCTTGCCCTTAATTGGCGAATTTTTGCATTGATCTCCATCCTTTGTTTTTCCTGCACACCTCATCATATTTTCCCTCCTGAGTTGCCTAACAGCCGATATCTGATTTACATCGGTGAAAGTGGCGTCTGACCAAAGTGCACATCGGAAATGCTCAAATTATTCGGCTGCCATTCATTCGCCCATTCTCCCCAGTGCCATCTCTGGCTGCTATTCGTCCATCTGTGTCGCTGAGACAATTTGCGCTCAGACGTGGAGAGACCCTGAATAAGGTGTGCGATGAGAGTCACCGTCGCCTTGGAAATCATGCAATTCGATCAATGATTGGGGAAAATTATACATCACTCCCTGCTCTCGGTAAAGGCATTTCCACCTCTTGTTTGCAGAGTGCGAGGGGGTGCAGTCATGATTCGACACGTCATACTGGCTGCGATTGAAATCGACCCCGATGAGCCTGCAACCGACCGTCCACCCTTGCTCCTACCCACCGAGTCAGGCGTAGCAGCATCGGAAGCATCCACTATCATAGATGATTAGAGGCTCAATACCTTGCTGCCTCCGCTCCATCCAGGCGTCTGGGCGCAAGCGGCGTGGACGAGGCGCTCTGCGGCGTTTGCATCCGCTTGACAATTCGTGATCGGATGCAGCGTCGGTAAAACACTTGAAAGGAGTTTGGTTCCATTCTACAATCTGGCTAAACAGAACAACATAGCCAATTGAGGAGGCGGGATGGCGACAAAAACGATTGCTTCCACTGTGGCGCAGAACAATTTTGGGCGCGTGCTTGACGATGTGATCCAGAACGACTCCCGGTACGTTATCAAGCGGCGCGGCCTGCCGCAGGCGATCCTGCTCAGTCTATCGGATTTTGAACGACTGCTGGCGGCGAGCGACGAGGAACGCTCAACGGTGACGCGGATGCTGAAGGAAATCAGCCCGGCATATGAACTCGGCGAAACAATTGACGATCAGGTGACTTCACATGACTGCTGATGCCCTCAAACAGACCTTTGCCTTCGATGACGAATCGCATGCCTTTCCGCGCTCGCTGGCGATCTATGCAGATTGCTTCGCATGGATGCAACAAGCGCCCGCCGGGAGTATTCATGCAATTGTTACTGATCCGCCCTACGGAGTCAAAGAGTACGATCCCGACCAACTGGAAAAACGCTCGAATGGTCACGGCGGCGTCTGGCGCATCCCGCCGTCGTTTGATGGGCGCCATCGCTCGCCACTGCCACGATTTACGGCGCTCAATGACCGGGAACGGGCGCGCATCCAGGAATACTTTTACGAATGGGCGTGTCTGACCCTGCGAATCCTTCGCCCCGGCGCGCATGTCTTTCTCGCATCAAACGTGTTTCTCTCACAAATCGTTTTTGCTGCAATGATCAACGCCGGGCTTGAGTTTCGCGGGCAGGTCGTCATGCTCGTCCGAACGCTCCGCAGCGGTGATCGACCAAAGAATGCAGAAGAAGAGTTCCCCGATGTCTGCTCGATGCCGCGCGGGTGTTACGAGCCATGGGGCATCTTCCGCAAGCCGATCCCGAAAGATATGACGGTCGGCGAGTGCCTCAGAATGTTCCAGACCGGCGGATTGCGGCGCAAACCGGATGGCAATCCGTTTGAAGACGTGATCGAGAGCGAACGCACCCCGCAGAAGGAACGGGCGATTGCGAATCACCCAAGCCTGAAGCCGCAATCGTTTCTGCGCCAGATTGTGTATGCGTCCTTGCCGCTTGGTGAAGGCATCGTTCTGGATCCCTTCATGGGCGCCGGTTCCACCCTGGCTGCGGCGGAAGCGGTCGGGTATACGGCAATTGGCATTGAGAAGAACAGAGAATACTATACGATGAGTCTGCGGGCTGTCCCTGCGCTTTCGCTGCTGGGGATGAAAGACTCGCAGTCACCCCTTCAGCGACCCCGCCAGCAACCCGCGCAGGAAGTACTTCCCCAGGAAAATGTAGACCAGCAACGGCGGCAGCGCCACCAGCAGCGCTCCAGCCATCTGCACGTTCCACTGCGTAAACTGGCTCCCCGACAGGTTCTGCAATGCCACGGTCACCGGGCGCAACTGCGGGTCGTTGGTGATGATCAGCCCGAACAGGAACTCATTCCAAATCGAGGTGAACTGCCAGATCGCCACCACCACGAAGCCGGGCGCGGAGAGCGGCAACATGACGTTGCGGTAGATGCCGAAGAAATCGGCGCCGTCAATCTTTCCGGCTTCCACGAGTTCATTCGGCACCGTGGCGTAGTAGTTGCGGAAAATCAGGGTCGTGATCGGAATGCCGTAGACCACATGCACCAGGACCAGACCGGGAATCGTGGCGTAAAGTCGGATTTCGCGCAGCACTTCGACCAGCGGCACCAGGACGCTCTGGTAGGGGATGAACATGCCGAAGAGGATCAGGGTGAAGAGCGTCTCCGATCCGGGGAAGCGCCATTTCGACAGCACATAGCCATTGAGCGACCCCAGGATGCACGAGATGACCGTCGCCGGAACGACCAGTTGTACGCTGTTCCAGAAACTGCCCCGCATCCCGATCACCCCTTCGCCGCCGTTCCAGGCGCGGTTGAAGCTTTCGAGCGAAAAACTCGCCGGCAGGTCCCACATCCGGCTGAGGCTCACCTGGTCGAAGCTTTTGAAACTGGTGATCAGCAGCAGATAGACCGGCAGGAGAAAGAAGAGCAGAAAAACGATCATGATGCTGTAAATGACCACGCGCGACCAGCGGATGCGCGGTCGCCCCGGCGCGGGTATGGCAATACTGCTCATCGCTCCACCTCTGTTCGACGGTTGTAGATCAGGTATGGCACCACCAGCAACGCGACAAAGACCAGCATCACCATCGCCACTGCCGCGCCTTCGGCGAATTTGTTGGCTTTGAACGTGATCTCGTACATGTACAGCCCTGGCACTTCAGTATTGTTGCCAGGCGCGCCGCCGGTCATTGTGACGATCAGGTCGAAAATCTTCAGTGAAATATGCCCCAGAATAATCACCGCGCTCAGGGTAATCGGCTGGAGCATCGGCAGTGTGATGTTACGAAACACCTGCCACTCGGTGGCGCCATCGACCCGCGCCGCCTCTTTGATCTCTTCCGGGATGCCGCGCAACCCCGCCAGATACATCGCCATCACGAACCCCGACATCTGCCACACTGCCGCGACGACGACCGGGATCATCGCCATCGGGATGCCGATCCGGGTGCGCAACCCCTCGATGCGCCATCCCGGCACAACGTTTGTGTCGGTCGTCCATGCCGCCTGTAAAAACCCAAGCCCCGACTGTTTGAACAGCAGGTTGATGCCGGTCGGGTCATTGGGCCAGTTGCCTGGCGCAAATAACCACTGCCAGACAACGCCGGTGACGATGAACGACAACGCCATCGGGAAGATGTAGACCGAGCGGAAGAACCCCTCGACGCGGATCCGCGAGTCGACGAGCACGGCGAGCAACAGCCCGATCACCAGGCACGACGCCAGGAAGAAGAGCGTAAAGACAATCAGGTTGCGGATGTTCGTCTGGAATCGCGCGGTGCTGAAGATCGTCAGATAGTTATCGAACCCGACGAACGACATTGACATCGTCAGTCCCCGCCAGTCGGTCATCGAGATGTAGGCGGTCCAGCCGATGAATCCGTAGACGAAGACGGCAATTGCCAGCGCTGACGGGGCAATCATCAACAGCGCAACCGCCCGATCCCGGTTCATCCAGCGCATCCGGCGGGCGGGACGGGCGCTGAGCGTCTCTGCCTGTTGCATGCGTGCTCCTTTGCGGATGGACACAGAGAGACATTGAGACGTAGCATGCTACGTCTCAACAACGTTTCTCCGTGTTCTGCGCCTTTTATGTCACTTGACAGGAGTTACGCGGTCGCCTTACGGACGAGCCGCGTGACGGCTCTTTTTGCCTTCGGCAGAGCGGTACTGGTCTTCTTTTGTGGTGCGGTGCGGCGGCAAAGCCGCCGCACCGCACC
>DAOTWI010000982.1:0-2860 GCA_034436075.1 Roseiflexus sp. | reverse complement strand
GCCTGCCTGCACTGTCGCGCCTGCCACGCCGCGCCCGGCGCTGTCCGTCACCCGCCCGCTGATGCGGTAGGTGAGCGGTGTCGCGCTGAAATCCTGCCCGCTCACATCGCTGCTGACCGTCACGGTGCGGTTGGCTGGCGTGATCTGATAGCCGCTCAGCGTCGCGGTGAGGGTGTAGGTTCCGGTCGGCAGCCCGCTCAGGGTGTAGAACCCGTCGGCATCCGTCGTGGCGCTGCGCTCGCCTGCCTGCACTGTCGCGCCTGCCACGCCGCGCCCAGCGTTGTCCGTCACTCGTCCGCTGATCGTGCAGCGGTTGGCGTCGAGCAGCAGCACGTACAGACGGGTCTGCGACGTGATGAACGCCTGCCCGCAGATCGCCGCACGGGCGTATGCCAGTTCCGGCAGAACCTGGACGGTCCCCCCGGCAGTGCCGTCTGACCGCCAGAATCCGCCTGGCAAGGGGACGACCGGCACTTCGTTGACATTGAAGAACAGGCTGGAATGCAGCGATGTCAGGTCCCAATAGTTCAGGCTGCTGGGCCATCCCGGATGAATATCCATGACCATCGTCGTACCTTCGGTGGTACCGTCACTGCGCCACAGCTCGCTTCCGGAAACATCATTGTTCGCCACGAAGAAAATCGTTCGTCCCACAACGGTGAAAGGAACCGGACTTAGCGAGGATGTGCGACCTGGATAGATGTCTTTGAGCATGACGGTGCCCTCGGCAGTGCCGTTGCTCTTCCACAATTCGCGCCCGTGTATGTAGTCGTTCGCCTGGAAGAAGAGCGTATCACCGACAACCGTCAGGAATGTGTAATAGCCAAGTGAGCCGCCGCTCCACTCGTTAGTATTAATCGCCTTGACGAGAAACGTGCCTGCTGGCGTTCCATCGCTGCGCATTAACTCGTATCTGCAACTCATCATTGGAGTAGTGCGTTCGTTGCCGGCAAAGAAGAGCGTATCGCCCATCACGGCAAAGTGCCCCGGATCGTAAACCGAGACGCAGATGTCATCGCGTATCACGACCGTGCCTGCTGGTGTCCCGTCGCTTTTCCAGAGGCTGTCGGGAGTCGCAATAAAGAGGGTGTTGCCGTGGACGATCAGTCTACCCGCAGTCCTATCGAATGATCTGATCGGGAACGTTCCCTCTGTTGTCCCGTCGCTGCGCCACACCTCAAAACCAGCACCAGTACTGGAAGCGAGGAAGTAGAGCGCGCCGTTCATAGCGACCAAGGGTATATTGTATACGGTTGTGAATGCGCTCTCTACGCCGGGACGAATGTCGCGCACCAGCCGCGCGCCAGGCGTCGCCGCGTCGCTGCGCCATAACTCACGCCCGTGAACACCATCGTCAGCGACGAAGAAGAGTGCATTGCCCAGCGCGAGCATTGGAACATGCTCGTAAGCGTACATTGGCAAACTTCCCTGGCTCCCGGCGCGGATGTCTTCGACCATGAACGTGCCGTCGGCTGTGCCGTCGCTGCGCCACAACTCGTGCCCGTGAACGCCGTCGTTGGCAACGAAGAAGAGCGTATCACCGACCACGTGAAACCGGGAGAGATCGGCGCCAGCCGCGCCGGGGCGGATGTCCTTCACCATGTGCGTGCCGTCCGGCGTCCCGTCGCTGCGCCACAATTCAGCGCCGTGGATCCCGTCATCGGCAATGAAGAAAAACACACCTTGACATCATACGCCTTCTGGAACGACTTTACGAGAACGGGTTCGGTCGCAGAAGCGACGGGCGATGGCAGGAATAGGGGAAGGAGAGCGACAATGGCAATGAGTGCGAACGAAAGAAGTGAGCGACTGCGATGATGGCTGCGATACATAGGCACATCCTCCTGATTGATTGGTTGTACAGCAGAGTTGGCGGAAGATCGCGCTTCGCTTTTGTCATGTCGTCTCATGTAACGCACCAACGCGGCGGAGGTTGCACCTGATCTGCGCGCATGGTATACTTTCGCGTCACGAATGGATGCCTCCCGGCGGAGGAGCCTATGAAACTGCGCCATAGCGCTCGCACGGATGTCGGCAGAACGCGGGATCATAACGAGGACGATTTTGGCGTTGGCGAAGGCGCAGGAGTCGATCAGTACGGCGAGTTGCTGGTCGTCTGCGACGGGATGGGGGGGCACGCCGCCGGAGAAGTCGCCAGCCGCCTTGGCGTCGAGACCATTCTCAGCACCTACTACAGCGACCCTTCTCCCGACCGTGTCGATGTGCTGCGTCGCGCGCTTGAGCGCGCCAATCAGCGCATTCACGCTGAAGGGCGCGGCGCCATGGGCACCACTGGCGTTGCGGCGCTGTTCTACAAAGGCATGCTGCACGTCGCCAACGTTGGCGACAGCCGCGCCTACCTGATCCGCAACGATGACATCTGCCAGATTTCACGCGACCATTCGCTCGTCGGCGAGCAGGTGGCGGCAGGCGTCATCACCGCCGACCAGGCAAAATCCAGTTACTATCGCAACGTCATTACCCGCGCCCTGGGGTATCAGCCGGATGTGCAGGTAGACCTGTTCCACCTTCCATTACAGGTCGGTGATACCATCGTGCTCTGTTCCGACGGGTTGCACGGGTTGGTCAGTGACGAAGAGATCAGCGCGATTGCGCGCTCAATGCCCCTCGCCGAGGCGGTTGACCGGTTGATCGACCTGGCAAACGAGCGCGGCGGCACCGACAATATCACCGCGATTGTTGCCCATGTCGCTGAACTGGACGACGTTTCAGCCGTTGATCCATCCGACGCCGCCCGCACGACCGTCGAATTTCCGGCGCCAGCGGCGGCAGAAACGGTTGCGTTCCCGGTGACGGCCGTTCTGCCGCCGGAAGCCGCCAACCCGGTCACGGAACGCAC
>DAOTWI010000981.1:0-3372 GCA_034436075.1 Roseiflexus sp. | reverse complement strand
CGCTGTGGGCCTGTATATGATCCCGCTGGCAGCAGCGTGGATTGTCTGGCAGGCGTGGCAGGGCGGGAGGTCGGAGGTGCGCCGCTACCGGTTGGCGGTCTTCCTGATCCTGGGGGCGACGCTGGTCATCGGACCGTGGGCGGCGCGGAACTATCTGGTGCATGGGCGCGTGATCCTGAGCGACACGAACGGCGGCATCAGCATGTGGTACGGCGCCGTGCGCGACGACGCCGAACAGTCGGCAGGCGAGGCGCGGCTGGCTGCCATCCCCAACCTTGCCGACCGGCAATCGCTTGCGCTCCAGATGGCATGGGAGAACATCCGCAACGATCCGGCGCGGTTCCTGACGCGCATGCGCTTCAAAGTCGCATCGCTCTATGCGCTGCAAACGCGCAGTTATGCAGTCGGAGATGTCATTTCGATCGATTCGCGCGGCGCGCCGCTGGTGCAGAATGCAGGTGAATATTCCCTGCCCATCACATTACTGGCGGATATGCAGTACGTGGCGCTCGTCATCCTGGCAATCAGCGGGATCTGTTTCGCGCCGCACCCCGCCCGCGCAGTTCCGACGCTCCTCTGGGCGGGGTTGGCGACCCTGCTGGCAGCAGTGACCATCGGACACCCGCGACTGCGCCTGCCGATCGTTGCCGCAGTGCTGCCATTCGCCGCGTATGCGCTGGTCAAATTGCCTGCGGCGTGGCGGCGCCCCCGTCAGTTGTTGCGCGACCGGTGCAGGTATGCGGTGTTGGGTGGAATGCTCGTGTTCCTGGCGCTGATTGTCAGCACACGGTACATCCCCTGGAGTGCGGGTATGTGGTATGCTGTGCCAGGGAGGGCCGCACTCGAAGCGGGTGATCTCCAACAGGCTGAAACGCTGCTAACCCTGGCGCACGACGCCAACCCGGAGAACCCGCTGCGCGTGATCGATCTCGCCGATCTGCGGCTGGCGCAGGGCGAAGAGCGAGTGGCGCTCGACCTGTACCGCCGCGCAGCGAAGATGGAACGCCGCAGCCTGTATGCACAGGCAATGCGCGCTATCATAGGCGCATCCCTGGAGATGCCCGACGAGGCGGCAGCAGGACTGGCAGCCATCGACGATTACTGGCGCTCAGGCAATGATCTGCTGGAATGGGCATGGAACACGCGACGCGGCGTTGCACCGGATCACGTCATCCCTGGCGATCCGACGGCGTTGGGGCTGTACGCCGGATTTGCCCCCGCCACGCCTGATCTTGCAGTCGGGCGCTGGACGTTGGGCGAAGGGCGGGTGCGGGTGCGCGGCGGCTGCGGCGCGCTAGTTGTGCGACTGCACGGACCGACTGGACGTGCGGTAGATATCAGCATTGACGACTGGGGCATTCGGGAACGTGCGATCATGACTGGCGAAGCGCAGGAGGTGCGGTTGGCGCTCTCCGGCATTCGCGGATGCGAATCTGATCCTGAACTGACGGTGCGCATCGTCAGCGAAACGGGTCTGCTCGACCTTGAGCAGGCGCCATGGTACGCTGGGGTGGCGGTGCAGGAGGTGCGCATTTTAGACATCGAACCGACGGATTAAGCGATGCACGGAATCCTGCTGGCAAACCGGAACCCTGCGACTTGTGCGCCATCAGATTAGCAATTCGCGCTGAAGGTGCGATTCCAGCGCCCAGATTTCCGTTGATTGTGCTATTAAGTCTCGTTATCTCTTCTGCAATTATGTTGTCACTTTTGGGTGCGGCCGTATCACAAAAAACAAGAAAGTCATTTCTATTGGAGATACGTCTGGCTCTGGCGGCCTTCACTGTTGCCGCACCTGCCATGATCTATCTTGTAGTTGCTTATCTCAATCTCGATCTCTGGTGGGATGAAGTGTACTCTCTTGACTTCTTCGTTTTTGTTCTCCTCAAGACAGTGGTAACAGACTATCATTTACCGAACAATCATATTTTTGCTAATTTGCTCAACCACATCTATGTCTACAGCCTTGGGTTAGATGATATATCACTACTCGAGAATCCCTGGAAAATACGGATATTGATGCTGGTTTATGCGGTTATAACATCAATATGGTGCAACGAGCGCAGCGCACGTATCGCCTTGGCGTCACAATTGCACGAGGACTGACGCCCTTCTCACTACGCGCTCCCACGTCCTATGACCCGCACACGCGGCGCGAAGTGAGCATCGTGGCGTTGCAAGCGCGGATTGCCGATTATGTCGCAGTGGAACGCAGGTGATCCGATGATCCGGTCGATGCGCCGGTTTGTAGTACGGTTCCTCAGCGCCGCACAGCGCCGCGCCATCGGCGAGGGCGTGCTGGCGCTCGCCTGCTATCTGGCGCTGACGCTACTCGTCACCTGGCCCCTGGCGCTGCGCTTCAACGCCGAGCTGTTCGGCGGCATCGACCACGTTCCCGGTCGGTTTGGCTTTGCCGGTTACGAAGAAGCTGGCTTGCACCTGTGGCACCTCTGGTGGGTGAGCGAGGCGCTTCTGCACGGTCGCAATCCGTTCTGGACCGACCTGCTGTTCTATCCCGACGGCGTGCAGTTGTATGTGCAGACGCTCAGCGCGCCGAACGCGGTCATCGCCCTGCCGGTCTATCTGCTGGCAGGACCAATCGCCGCCTTCAACACGGTGATCGTGCTGGGGTTCGCGCTGACCGGCTTCGGCGTCTTTTTGCTGGCGCGCCAGTATGCAGGCGGGTTCTGGGGTCCGTTGCTGTGCGGCGCGCTGATCACGCTGGGACCGTTCCACCTTGGGCAGTTGCAGAATAGCCACAACAATCTGTTCAGCGTGCAGTGGATCCCGCTTTACATCCACGCCCTGACGCTGCTGGACGAGCGCGGGGGGCGCTGGCGCATCGGGTATGCCGCAGGGATGGCGGCGCTGGTCGTGCTCTCAGATTGGTACTGGGCATCGGTGTGCGGCGCATTCACCATCGTGTGGATGCTCACGCGGCTTGGGCTGGCGCCCGAACGGCGGGCGCTGGCGCGGCGCTATGCGCTCTTCGCCGCAGGCGCATCGCTGGCGCTGGCGCCGTTTGTTGCCGGAATGCTCGCCAGTTGGCAATATTTGCGCGTAGGACATAGTAGGCGTGATGTTATTTGGGAAGCATATGTGCGCTACTCGTCGGCAGACCTGTTTGGTCTCTTCTTCCCGAATGTCTACCATCCGCTGTGGGGAGCGCAGGTCGAACACATGCTGCGCCCGATCGCCGAACCCTTCGCGCCAAGCGTCTGGTATGTGGCAGCGGGATGGACGCTGACGGCGCTGGCGATCATTGGCATCTGGTCGTCCTGGCGGCGCGCCCTGCACCTGATCGTCATCGGTTGCTGTCTGTGGGTGCTGGCGTTGGGACCGACGCTGTGGGTGCTGGGGCGCGACAGCGGC
>DAOTWI010000980.1:0-2381 GCA_034436075.1 Roseiflexus sp. | reverse complement strand
CCGGGCCACGCCAGCAGCGCCAGCGCCAGGGTCAACGCCGACAGCACCAGACCGGTTTCCCACGCACCCTGGCGCAGAATGTCGGGATCGGTCGGGTAGAGCAGCCCCAGGCGCGTGTTGATGAACAGCGGAACATTGGCAATCGCCAGCGCCAGCACGAATCCAATCAGCACATTCATGATCGATGCCGCAACCGTTTCGCGTTGCCGGAACAGCGCCAGGTCGAGCAGCGGATCGCGCGCCCGCCGTTCGATCCAGATGAACGCCGCCAGCACCACGAACGACGCCAGCGTCAACGGCAGCGCATAGGGCGGCGGTCCAGGGCGATCGCCGTAGAAATCGGTCTGCCCCAACTCGGCGCCTGCCCCCATCCCGATATTGAACGCCGTCAGGCTGATCGAAATCAACACCGCGCCGCGCCAGTCGAAACTGCCCGCTGCGCGGGTGACGACCACGCGCCGCAACGCCAGCCAGGTCAGTGCCAGCGCAATGATGCCGAACGGCACATTGAGCCAGAACAGCAATCGCCAGTCATCGAACAGACGCATCAGTGCGCCGCCATAGACGTGACCGACCATCCACCCGGCGGTGTCAACGGCGGCGATCACGCCCAGCGCCGCCGGACGGCGCTCCGGCGGAAAGAGGTCGCTCACCAGCGCCATCGAAATCGGCACCAGCGCCCCGGCGCCGAGCGCCTGCACCACCCGCCCCAGAACGACCTCTTCGAGCGCTGGCGCGACGGCAACCACAATCGAGCCGATGGTGAAGATGGTCAGGCAGATCATGTAGGCGGCGCGCCGTCCGTACAGATCGGACAGGCGACCGGTAAAGGTCATGCTGATCGTGTAGGCGAGCAGGTACCCGGTAATAATCCACGAGGCGCGGTGCAGTTCGGTATCGATTGAAACGCTGAGATCAACCATGATCTTCGGCAGTACCGCCGTGACAATCGTCAGATCGACGGCGCCGACGAACACCGCAGCGCAGACCAGGGCGAGCGCCACCGATGGCTGCCGGAGCCAGGCGGACGCGCCGCGTTCTTCAGTTGACTGGGGCGGGCTAAGGGTGGTTGGTTTCTGTTCTATCGTCAAGGATCGCTTCTCCTCCAGTTGATATGAGCGCCGGTCACCTTTTGAGAACCTCGCACAAAGGCGCAAAGGCACAAAGTTTCACAATTCTAATCCTTATAACTTTGCGCCTTTGTGCCTCTGTGAGCGCGAAAGGCGGGGGCGCTAACACTCAATCGGCGCGCGCACCTCAACCGGTTGATCGTAGGCGCTGAAGAGCAGCGTCCAGGTGGTTGGCTCTTGCGCATCGGGCGCTTTGTCAACCAGCACGATCTTCGCCAGCCGCAGCGTCTCCCGGTCTGCCCAGATGTCGGCAGCGACCGGAGCGGCGCCAATCAGACCGCCGCTGATCTCCGCCAGGCGCGCGCCGGGGATTGTGCCGCGCAGATGGTAGGTCAGGCGTCCATCCAGCTCTTCTTCACCCACAAGCGAGATGTTTTCAATGCCATCCTGCAGCAGGCGTTCAATCCCCTTTTGCGGATCGAACAGGATCGTCGCATCGAATGCCTGCCCTGGCGCCAGGCATTGCCAGGCGCGCGTCAGCGGGTTGGTGATGTACTGCTTGCCTGCCAGCGACACGGTGCGCACCTCGCTGACGCCGGCGGCGCTGCGCAGTTTGAGCGTCGCCAGCGCCCCATCAGGACGGCGCAGGGCGCCATCGATGGATGTAAGAATGAAGACGCGGGACGGATCGCTGTACACTGGCTGACCGGTCACCGTGATCGAAAATGCCAGGCTTTGCGCTGCACTCGTCGCTTGCCCGGCGCGTGCGCTGATCTCGGCTGGCGTTGGCGTTGGCGTCGGGGTGACGGCTGGCGCGCCTGCGCCGCACCCCACGAAGATCAAAGCCGCGATTGCCATGAGCAGCATCGCGTGCAGTCGTCTGCACATGCGTCGCCTCCTGAAGTTGTGTTCTCCAGCATGTCCTGAAAAGCTTGATGCAAAGGCGCAAAGGCGCACATTCTCGCAATTCCTTTGCCCTCTGCCTCTTTGCGCCCTTGAGTTAACCATTCTTATAAGAAGATCAACCAGCTATGAGACAATCTCGTGATCGGCGTTGGCTGAGCCTGTCGAAGCCAACACCAACCGCTCTACAGGTGTAAACGTGTTTGTCCGGGTTTAGATTGCTCTTCCTAATTTCGATCATCCTTTCTGAAGCATTCTCTAGAAATGCCGTATCATCAGCATCTCGTCTTCGTCTTCATATCCCAAAGCCTGATAGAATGCCTGCGCGGCGACATTGTCGCGCCCGGTCAGGATGCGCAGTTCTGCGGCGCCCGCCGCGCGCGCCAACCGCTCGGCATGCGCCACAAG
>DAOTWI010000979.1:0-4952 GCA_034436075.1 Roseiflexus sp. | reverse complement strand
AGCACCTGCGGCGCTCCCCGCGCCGCAGGCTTGAGGTGCGCCTCGGTGCGCTGCGTGCTGAAGTGCACTTCTGGACGCACGCCAGGCGCCCACGTCGCCAACGCGAGACCCAACGCTTCGCTCAGACCGATCCGCTCCGGGTTGCGCAACTGAAAGTGCAGCGCATCGAACACGATCGGAACGCCGGTGAACTGGTGAAGACGCAACGCAGTGAATAATCCAAAGCGCTCACCGTCGTGCTCGACCGCAACCCGCCGCTGCGCTGCCGGCGATAACCGCTCGAAGCGCATGGCGAATCGCTCGAGGGCAGCCGCGCCGTCGCTTCCCTCACCACCAATGTGCAGGACGATAACACTCTCTCGACCGGCGCCAAGCGCGTCGAGCAGCGCCGCCAGCGACTCGATGAATGACAATGCGCGCGCTGCCGCTGCCTCATCACCGATGCCGGGCGAAATGCCCGGCGATGGGTGCAGACTGAGCCGGATTGCCGCAGTGCGCAGATGTTCCCTCACATCTGCGATGAGCGCGGCGGAGGCGGCGATCTGATCGGCAGCGCCGCCTGCTCCCTCTGGCGCCAGGAGATCGTCGGGCAGCCGGAAGAAATGGATGCCCTGCGCCTGCAGGTAGCGCAACGCCTCGATGATCCAGAGCAGGCGCACGCTCAGGTGCGCGCTCGCAGCCGATTGATGCGCGCCCGCCTGAAACAGCCGGTCACATCCCAGGATTTTGCTGATCCCCAGTGCAATCATCGTTGCATCCCTACACGTTTTCGTTTATTTTATCCGTTTTCGTGTTGCATGTCAAGCGCCTTGACGCCGGATTGCCACGCTGGTATACTCCCCGTTACGATGAGGAATACGGGGTGCGACTATGGGTGAGACGCAGGGTCCGGTGCGGGTGCGGTTTGCGCCGAGTCCCACCGGTTATCTCCATATCGGCGGGGTGCGCACGGCGCTGTTCAACTGGCTGTTTGCGCGTCACTACGGCGGGCAGTTCATTCTGCGCATCGAGGATACCGACGAAAAGCGCTACGTACCCGGCTCCGCCGATGACCTGATGGCGTCGCTGCGCTGGGTCGGCGTCGAGTGGGACGAAGGTCCCGACATTGGCGGTCCGCATGCGCCATATGTGCAGTCGCTGCGCCACGAGGCGGGGATCTATCGCCCGTTCATCGAGCAACTGCTCGAGAGCAGGCACGCCTATCTGTCGTTCACAACCGAAGAGGAACTCGATCGCATGCGCGCGGAGGCGCTGGCGCGCGGCGTCAAAGCCTTTCGTTTCCGCGGTCCTGAGCGCGACTGGCCGCTCGACCGGCAGCGCGAGATGGCGGCGACCGGTCGCCCCTACACAGTGCGCCTGAAAACGCCGACCGAGGGCGTGACGGCGTTTCGCGACCTGGTGCGCGGCGGTGAGCGCATTGAGTTCAACAATGAGGAACTGTACGACATCGTGCTGGTGAAGTCGAGCGGCATGCCGGTCTATCACCTGGCGCACCTGGTCGATGATCATCTCATGCGCATCACGCACGTACTGCGCAGCGATGAGTGGGTGGCGAGCACGCCGTACCACGTGTTGCTCTATCAGGCGTTCGGCTGGGACCCGCCGGCCTTCGCGCACCTGCCGCCGATCCTGCGCCAGGACGGGCGCGGTAAACTGTCGAAGCGCACCGATGACGTTGCAGCCAATCGCTTCTGGGAACGCGGTTATCTCCCCGATGCCATGTTCAACTACCTGGCGCTCCAGGGGTGGAGCTACGATGGGTATACCGAGATCATGTCGCGTGAGGAGTTAATCGAACGCTTCACCCTCGACCGGGTGCAGCCGTCGCCAGCGCGCTGGAACCCCGAGAAACTGCTCGATATGAATGGCATCTACATCCGGCGTCTGACGACTGAGCAGGTTGCCGATGCGATTGCGCCATTTCTGGCGCGCGCCGGTCTGATCGGCGATCCGCCGACGGCTGAGGAGCGCGCGTATCTGTTGCAGTTAACGCCGCTGATCCACGAGCGCCTGAAGGAGTTGGGTGAGGCGCCCGATCTGCTGGAGTTCTTTTTCCGCGAGGTGACGTACAGCGACCCGCTGGCGCTTATTCAGAAGAAGATGGATGCGCCAACGACGATTGCCGCGCTCCAGGCGGCGCACGCCCGGTTGGCGGCGCTCGATCCATGGACGCATGATCGCCTTGAAGCGGAGCTACGCGCGCTGTGCGAGGAGCTGGGGTTGAAGCCGGGGCAGTTGTTCGGCGCCATTCGCGTCGCGGTGACGGGGCGAACGGTTGCGCCGCCGCTCTTCGATACGCTGGTGGCGCTCGGCAAACCGCGAACGCTGCATCGCCTGGCAGCGGCGACGGCGCTCCTGGCAGCCCACGCGGAGGCGAATGTTCAGTCGTGAAAGTGCGCCTGAAAGTCGGCGCGCTGTTCGCTCAACGCCTGTTCGAGTTGCGCCCGGCTGATGACCCCCATCTCGTAGGCGATCTGCCCGAACGGCAGCGTCACGCCGCTCGATTGCATATCTCGCTGGCGCCGGACGACTCGCGCAACCTGTTCGGGCGTGAGAATGCCGCGCCGGACGAAATACTCGCCCAGCCGCGGGACGCTGTGCGTCGGTGTTTCGGGTGCAGCGCCAAGCGTGCGCTCTTCCAGCTCCTCGTATGAGACCCGATACGTCGTGCCGCCAAGCGTCAACTGATCGCCGGGGTTGAGGCGGCTTTGCCCGCTCACCGGTATGCCATTGAGCGATATGCCGCCTGATGCCAGCGGAACGATGAACCAGCGATCGAAGATCTGGCGTATCTCAGCGTGGCGCGTGCTCACGTGGCGATCATTGAGCGTCACGTCGCACTGCGGTCCGCTGCCGATGGTGCTGACGCGCTCGCTAACCGTGTAGCGTCTGCCAATCTGCGCGCCAGTGATGGCGGTGAGAACGAGCGCTTTGACCATCGCCTGCTCCTTGCGATCACTGAGCCAGACGCGGGAATGAGAGACCGGCGGCGGGCGCGCCTGGCGAATGCTGTTGAGAATATGCGCTGTCAATGACCGTCGTGGGTGGATCGCAGGGTGCAAAGCGGCGGTGCATTGGTGATGAGTCCTGGTGGACTTCGGTATATCACGCCTATTAAACGTTGTCAAGAGGTTTTGCATAACGATCTTTTCATCTGTCGCAATAGTGCTATACTTGAAGCATGGACACATCGATAGGTGACAGGCATGACAACAGGCGAGCCGCTTCAGTGCGTGCGTATTTACCTGAGTGAGCGCGACAGCGCCGAAGGTCAACCCCTCTACCTGACTGTTCTCGAGCGGCTACGACGCGAAGGCGCGTCAGGCGCTACGGCGGTGCGCGGCATTGCCGGATTCGGCGCCGGGCATCGTCTGCGCACCGCCGGCATTGCCGATTTCAGCCAGCAGACGCCGATTATCATCGAGTGGCTTGATCGCGCCGAGCGCGTGGCGCGCGTGCTGCCCACGCTCGATGAACTGCTTGGCGAGGCGCTGATCACGATTGAGGATATCAGGGCGTATCGCGCGGCGTTGCGTTCGAGCGGACCGTTCGGCAGCCGTTCCGTCGCTGATGTCGCGCGCGGCGCTATCACGACCATACCGCCGGATATGCCGCTGTCCGCAGCCTTCGACCGGCTGGCGCGTTCGCGCCAGCCATTGCTGGCGGTTGTTGAGGGACAGCGGCTGGTTGGCGTCATTCTGCCGGAGGATGTAGATCGCTTTGGCGCGCTGCCGCTTGAGGCGCTGGCGGAACTCGATGATGCCGAGCGCTCTGCGGCGTTGGCGCGTCTTGCGGCGCGCCCCGTGCACGATGCCATGCGTGAGCCGCGCACGATCTATATCGAATCGCCGCTCGCCCATACCGTCAATCTGCTCGTTGAATGGGGTCTCGATGCGCTCCCCGTGACCGACAACGAAGGACGCCTGGCGGGAGTGTTTGGCGTTGAACAGGCGCTGCGCGCGGCCCTCGACAGAGAACACGCTTCGCACCATGTGCGGAATGCTGAGCCGCCGCCGCCGGTCAGCCTGATCATGCAGATGCTGGTGCCCACAGCGTCCGCCAGCGCCGATGCCGCCGCCGTCCTGCTCCAGATGCTCCAGTCCGCCGCACGAACGGTCGTGCTGGTGAACGGCTTCTACCCGACCGGCGCGATTTCTATCCCCGAAGCCACACGGCGCGTGCGTGAACCGTTGCGTTCCGCCTGGATTGCAGCGCTTCAGGGTGACCGGTCGCCGCTCGCCGCGCTTGCCGCCGCAGCAGCAAGCGGAATGACCGCTGACGCTCTGGCAATCGCGCCAGCATTGATCGTATCGCACGCCAGCGAGTACGATGCTATTCGCGCGTTGCTCGAAGGAGAGAAACAGCACCTGGTAGTCGTCGACAGCGACGGGCGACTGGCGGGCATGGTCACCCGCCGCGGCCTGCTGCGCGCCCTGGCGCAAGAGGGGTAAAGGCTCCCGGTTCTCGGTTCTCGGTTCTCGGTTCTCAGTTCCTGGTTCTCGGTTCTCAGTTCTCGGTTCTCGGTTCTCAGTTCTCAGTTCTCGGTTCTCAGTTCTCAGTTCTCGGTTCTCGTAACCCCTACCCCCCGACTACTCGCAACGGCAACGGCGCCGGTCGGGGATCGCTGATGGCGCCGTTGCGGATGACAAAGGTTGCGATGGGCGCTCCAGGCGCTCCGGGACGCGCGGCTGATTTGACATACACAATATAACGTCCATCCTCCGGATCACCGCGATGGGTCACCCAGGCTTCGTCTGGCGCCAGCAGATCGACGCTGAACGCGAGTTCACTGCTCTCTGACGGAACGGGCAGCACGCCTTCGAGCAAATGGATCGGCCGGTCATCGCGTGCGGCGGCGCCGCGTACATCAAGGACCAGCGCGCCCGCGCCGCCGATGCGCATGGTGACCGACAGGCGCGATCCGTCGAAGCGACTATCGGCGCTTAGCGCCA
>DAOTWI010000978.1:0-6941 GCA_034436075.1 Roseiflexus sp. | reverse complement strand
AAGAGCCGCCACCCCGCCACATCGGCGACGAAGCCGCCGATCAGTTTGCCGAGCCCGGCTGCCAGCGCCAGCGCCAGCGCCGCCTGCCCGCCAGAACTGATAACCGCGCTGATCCCCGTCCAGACGAATGAGCGCAACCCGACCGCCGCCAGCAGTATGCTGACGACGAGGATGACGACCGTGTGATTGGATGCTGGCTCTGGAGCGTGATTGGACGCCGGTGCAGCCGAAGGCGTTCTTACGCTGGATTGCGGCGCCAACCAGGTGATGAGCGCCAGGATGAGAAGCGCCGCACCTGCCAGCTCTATCGTCCCTGCCGGCGGCGACAGCCCGATCCAGAACCCAAGCGCCAGCCCGACGACGCCAAACGCGGCGAATATGCCTGGCGCGGCTGCTCTGCCTGGTGTGGCAGTGATTGCCAGGCTTCCGCCGCCGGCATGGAGCAGCGCCGAGCCGAACCCGGCGAGCGCCATGCCCAGACGCGGATTGTGCGCGAACGACAACAGGGCGGCGGCGGAGAGCAGCAACCCGATGGCAGCGCCAGCCTTTGGTCGTTCCAGGCGATCCAGCAACAGACCCATGATCGGCTGGAATCCAAATGCCAGCCCGTTGTAGAGCAGGATGCGCAGACCGGCGTCGGGCGAGGCGGATACGATTGTTTGCGCGACCAGCAGCGCAGCGCTGGCATCGGAGACGCCGTGGGCGAAACCCAGAAACAGCGCCAGCGCGATCCCCGGATAGGTGTGAGAGATGCGATCTATCATTGCGGCAACAAGGAGAGCAGCAGCAGCGCGACGAAACCGGGTGCGTTGACAGCCCAGGCAGCGATCAGATTCTGTCGGGCGGCATCCCTGCGGAAAAGTGTCAGGACGCCGTATTCGATGAACACGCTGATGAGCGATGCAGCAATCACCCAGAGCCACACATTCGGCAGATATATGTTGAACTCGAAGACGAAACTCAGCACAATGAGCAGCACAGAGGACACGAGATTCATCACCAGCGCCGCGACCAGGGAGCGCCGGAATGCATCCCATTTGAGCATCGTCAGCACGGTTGCCTTGGTTAAGGGACCAACAATGAGCAGAACCAGCGGCAAGAGGCAGAAGACGCCGAGCACAGCATCGGGCGCAGCCACATCGGGCAGGCGCGAGACGAGCATACGCTCCCTCCTTCAAGGATTGAACAGCGCGGGCAGTAATACAGAACTGCCGATCAGAGCGTAACTGACCACGTTGGCAGCCAGTGCTGCAACCAGATTCTGCCGGGCGGCGTCTCTGTTGAAGAGTGTCAGAACGCCATATTCAACGACGACGCTCAAGAGATACGCAACAAGGAACGGCGCGACTCCTGAAAGAAAATTGACGTCGAACAGCAATTTCAGCACCACCCCAAGCGCACTGGACGCGATATTCATAAGGAGCGCGGCGCCAAGCGAGCGCCGGAAGTCGCCCCATTTGAGCAGCGTCAGGATAACCGCCTCAACCAGACCAATGAGCGCGGTAACCAGGAGGGTATTGACCAGCATCTCCAGGATGCTGGCTGCCGGCTCGTCTGCTCCAGGCGTGGCGGGCGTCGGTGCAGGGTCTGTTGGTGTTGGTGGTTAGTATGTCGGGCGCAATAACGTCCGGGAGACGACGGAAGTGCATCAGGAGCTCCTCCTCTTTTTGGCTTGTACAGCGTTGCTGATAGCCAGATCAACCAGGTGTTGCGCCATAGTGTATAGCATGACGGTCTTGTGAGCAGCGTCAGCTGAACCTGTCGCAGCCAACGCAAACATCCTGGCGCGACGGCGCATACAGACCATTATCGAGCGGCGTTGGCTGAACCTGTCGCAGCCAGCGCCGGGCGGCTCTGTGCAATTCCACTGCCTGAATTCACGCTGATCACGCTATCAGAATTGAGATATGACATAGGGAAGCAGGATGAGCGGCAGAATCAGCGCACCGGTCAATCCGCAACTGACCGTGTTGACGATCAGCGCGGCGACGAAATTGTGCCGGAGAGCGTCTTTGCGGAAAAGGGTCAGCACGCCAAATTCGACCGGTATGCTCAGGAGGTGGAAGCCAACGAAGAGTGTCACCAACAACGTCACACCATCGACATCAACAAGGTCGTTCATCGTGTACAGAAATGCAGAACCGAGTGCGCCGGACGCCAGATTCATCAGCAGGGCGACACCTAACGAGCGGAGAAATCGGTTCCATTTGAGAATCGCAAGCATGGTCGCCTCGACTGCAACAGAAATCGAGAGCAGCAGGAGCGCCGCAGCCAATCCGATCACAAATATGAGACCTGCTTCCATCGGTGACATGATGCCCGGCTGCGGCGGGGGCGGTGGAGGATACATAGCGTGTGCTCCGTTGTATCGTTGACTCAAGGCGAACAAATGCGAGCCTCCGACGATTATAGCACGGTCAGGAACGTTCATATATTCAGGGAACAACAAGAAACCGTTGGGAGAGATAGGACATCATCGCATCAGTCGTGTATAATGCGAATATATGTTCTGATGACAGACACCTGAGAAGAGATTATAATGGACCTGTCACGACAAAAAGAGCAATTCAGCATCGCCTGGGTGCGCGCCGTTGTGAGCGTCGCCGGGTATGCTGTCTACCAGCCCGAAGTCGATGACGACAGCGTCGATTTGGGGATTGCGATGCGCGGCGGCAGGGGCACCATCCGTTCGCCGCGGCTGGAGGTGCAACTCAAGTGCACCGCCGAGCCGATCTGGCAATCCGATCCGATACGTTTCACGCTCAAAAAGAAGAACTATGACGACCTGCGCGGCG
The DNA here is from genome assembly GCA_034436075.1 of Roseiflexus sp. Taxonomy (GTDB): domain Bacteria; phylum Chloroflexota; class Chloroflexia; order Chloroflexales; family Roseiflexaceae; genus Roseiflexus. The sequence goes on along the minus strand of DAOTWI010000978.1, from coordinate 4,146 downwards.
ATGATGTGCTGGTGCCACGAATGCTCATCGTCGTCTGCGTGCCCGATACGGTGAGCCAGTGGCTGGATCAGAACGAAGAGCGGATGGTGTTGCAGCGCTGCGGCTACTTCCTGTCGCTCCGGCATTTCCCGGCGCGCCCGGAGTCACAGGCGTCGGTGACAGTCCGCATTCCCCGGCGGCAACAGTTTACCGTTGAAGAACTCAGGCGTCTCATGGAGATGATTGGGAAAGGTCTGCGACCATGAAAGCAACCATGCGCGACAGCGCCATCCTTCGCGCTGTTCGTCCACTCGATGTGGTTGCCTATCTGCGCGCACAGCACTGGCGCGAGCGCGAGCATCATCAGGGGCAGTACGCAATCTGGCAGCGCAAAAGCGACAATGAGCCGGTCGAGATTCTGCTGCCGCTGAACGAGGCATACCGTGACTATGCGACGCGCATCGCTGAGGCGCTGCAAACGCTCGAAGCGGTCGAGCAGCGGTCGCAACACGACATCCTGGCAGATATTCAGAACGTTGCGTGTGATGTGACCCACATTTCCGCCGAAGGTGAGGCGCTGTCCGGCGGGACGATTGCGTTGCAGGGCGGGGCGCAGTTTGTTGCGAGCGTGCAGCGCCTGGTGCTTGCGGCGGCGTGCAGCGCCGTGCAGCCGCGCCCGGTGTATGGCGATCATGTGCCGGAAGCGGCGTCGGCGTATGTCCAGCGGGCGCGCATTGGTATTGGACACGGCAGTTTCGCTGTCGCGGTGTACACGCCGGTTGCATCTGATGTGCAGCCGCAGGTGCGCATCGGGTCGCGGAAGCCGCCATTCGCCCGCCGTGTGACGTTGTTGCTCATCCAGGCGCTGCACACCCTGCGCAACGCCGTCGAGCGTGCTGCGTCCGACGGGACGATCGAGCCGCTGCTGGAGGTGGCGCCCGGCGGCATCAGCGCCGATCTGTGCGATGCGCTGGTCGGGCTGTACGAAGGGAGCCAGGCGGATCGAATCCGTTTCAACGTCGTCTGGTCGCCGTTGCGCCCGGCGCTCGCCGATACCGTGTCGGCGGTCGATATGCCCGCTGGCGTGGTTCCGTTTCTGCGAGAAACCGGGCGCGCCCTCCGCGCAACGACGCCGCGCGAAGATGTCGTGGTGCAGGGGTTTGTCACCCGCCTGGATCGCACCGGTGATGCGAGCGGACAGGCAACGATCAGCGGGGTGATCGACGGCGCGCTCCGTCCGGTGGTGTGCGATCTCGCAGGAGCGAACTACCGGCGCGCGCTCGACGCATACGAGCGACGCCAGGCAATCCGCTGCACTGGCGACCTGCTACGCGAAGGGGAGCGGTACGTTCTGCGCAACCCTCGCACAATAACGATCCTCGAATAGGCGGCGGTCGAGCGTCACACTGTATGCCTGAACCGCCGCTGCACATCGTCGCGCCGCAGCGGTCCTCCGTGCCCCACATAAAACGTCTGCACGCCAGTGTCGAGCAGGGTGCGAATGCTCCGCTCGACGGCGGGCAGGTCGTCGGCGAAGTAGTGATAGTTGGGGCGTGACCCGGATAGGTTGCCGCCGATATATCCGCCCATCATCACATCGCCGACAATCGCCGCGCCACCCGGAAGCAGCACGGAAATGGAACCAGCCGTATGGCCCGGTGTGTGCAGAATGGCGCCTTCGACGCCAAAGGCGGTCAGGTCGAACGCCTCATCCAGGAACAGATCAGGCGTGACCGGCGGGAAGGGCTTTGCCACCAGCGGCTTGATGAGCCGCGCCTCCAGGCGCAGCGGCACGAGCGGATTCATGCGCCCGGCGCGCAGCATCGACTCATCAGCGCGATGCACTGCGGTCGGGATGCCGTGCATCCCCGCCAGCGCGGCGCTGCTCCCGGCATGATCGACGTGCGCGTGGGTGTGCACGATCAACGTGATGCTGGAAGGATCAATGCCCGCCCGCGCCGCAGCGCGCAGAATGGCGCGCTCCTCGCCAGGCATGCCTGTATCCACAAGAATGGTCGTGCGCCCGGTGACCAGGTAGGCATTGGAGCGACTGAGCTTGAGATGGGTGATGGGCATGCGGTTCTCCTGACGTGTGCCGGGATGCGGATGTTCCGGCGGAAATAAACAGCGTATATTTACATTGTAAATATACGCTGTCTGGTTGTGTTTGTCAAGATACCAACCAGCGGTTTCCGGCGCATGTGAGGAGATCGTTCGGCGGGGACGGAAATACGGTTTTTGACAATACGATCGCTGCGCCTTTGCGTCTTCGTATGAATTCACCCAACGCAAAGAATCGCCACTGCCGCCTCCACCTTTGCGCGGTATGCGGCGTGCAGCGCCTCGCCAGCGGGGAGCGGGCGGTCAAGGACAAAGGGGAGCGCCTGCACCGGTGCGCCGAAGACGCGGCGGATGGCGTCGATGGTCTGCGCCTGCCGGCGCTGAACCTTCACCGGATCGGCGTAGAAGTCGAGCAGGTTCTCGTTCGCGCCGAAGTCATCGACAACCAGAATCTCCTGCGGCTGCACGGCAAGTCCTTCCTGCACGCGCTGCCAGAAGTATGCGCTGTCTTTGCGCGCGCCAAGATCGGCTGAGTTGGCGATCAGGAGCGTTCGTAACGGCGGAGAGGCGCCAGCGGGCGTTGTGATGGTCTGCGGCGACGTTCTGCCGGTTTCGTCGGTGCGCAACGCTGCCGCGCGCCATCCCATCGCCGTGATCTGGTGCGCAATCTGGTCGGTGGCTTCGGCGTAGTGGTCGGTAGCGACGAGGGTCGTCACGTGCTCCGCCGATTGCAGCGCATCGAAAAGCGGGCGCCACGCTGGGTCGATGACCGACGTCTGGAGGTATGCCTGCACGAAGCGTTCGGCGCGCCGGAGTGCGTCCTCGGCGGACAAACGCAACGCCGGTGTGCGTTGCGCAATCAGGTGCGCATATGGCGTGCGCGTTGTGCTGCCGGTTTCCCAGGTCGGCTTCACGATGTCGTTCCAGTAGCGTTCGACATCCACTCCCAGGTCCCACAGACCGCTCTGCCGCAATGCCTGCTCCAGGCGATCCGGCATGCCGGATCGCACCGCTTCCAGGCTCAACATTCCTGAAAAGTCCAGCACCAGCAGTCGCTGCGTCATCACGGCATCCACTGTTCGAGCCGGTAGGCGCTATCCCAGAACATCCACTCCAGCCGCGAGGAATACACAAAGGCGTCGCGCATGCGGGATTGCTGCGCGGCAGACGCGCGATCCGCAATCGCATCGGTCAGCGCGATGGCGCGATCAACCCATTCGCTGAACTCCTGCCCGGCATAGGTGTCGATCCACTTCTGGTACGGGTTATTCGGCGCTGCGCGGCGGTAGATGTCGTTCCCCGCCTCGCGGTAGATCCAGAAGCAGGGGAGCAGCGCAGCCGTGCCCTCTTCGTAACTGCGACAGGCGACGGTTGCCAGCAGGAAGTTGGTGTAGGCGAAGCACGAGGGCGATTGCTGGCGCGTCGGCGTATCAATGCCGAACTCGCGGAAGTAGGTGTGGTGCAGCGCGCGCTCGACCACCGCCACCCCCTCGGCGAAGCGCACGAACTGGATAATCGCCTCCTCATCAGGGGCGCGCCCGGCCATTATTGCCAGCGCGCGCGCAAAATCCGCCAGGTACAGGGCATCCTGCTGCATGTAGAACGCGAACTTCTCGCGCGGCAGCATTCCCTGCGCCAGTTCCTTGTTGAACGGGTGTTGAATGATAGCCTGGTAGATGTCGGTGATCGACGACCAGAGCGTTTCAGTGAAGCGCATGGCGATGTCTCCTCACGTTATCCTCGTGTCTTGTATAAGCGAATGTTGCCGTAAGGAGAACGCAAACGCAGCTGTGGAGAGGTCGTGCACCGCGAAGAGGAAAAAGGGTTGGGCGGAAGTCAGCGTCCGTTCCGATTTCCTACGCCGGCATTACCCGGATCAGGTGCAAAGGGTGCCTTCTCAGCCTCGCCATATGCGCGAAGCGCCCCTACGGAACAATCTGGAGTATACGTTGCGCAATGGCGTCTGTCAAGGCGAAACGGGGTGGAGTGCAGGCATAAATTGTCAGGAAACGACGCTGCGGTTGCCAGCGATTGAAATCGCCCCTGATGGACCTGCGGCCGACCGTCCGCGTAGGCGGACGGGAACGACGGCGTCCACGCGCGGTT
>DAOTWI010000977.1:0-2237 GCA_034436075.1 Roseiflexus sp. | reverse complement strand
AGAGGAGTGATGCATGTCGCAACGAATGCGCTGGCGTCTGGCAGGGTGGCTGATCGTCACGCTGGGCGCGCTGACGCTGCTGGCGGCTGCGCTGCCCTCGGTGCGTCTGGAGGCGGGCAAGCCGTTCCCGTATGACCTGTTTGCCCTGCCTGCACCGGGGCGTCCATCCGCTCCCGGCAGTTTCGTCGGCATGGAATGGATGGGGATGCTCCTGCTCGCGCTGGGCGCGTTCGTCGTCGTGATGCTGATCTTCTCGCGCGATTTTCGGCGCTGGTTGGTGCGCAATCTGCCGCTCTATCTGCTTGTGATGCTGACGGTCTACCTGCTCATGGCGAACCTGCGACCGCCGCTCTTCGAGCCGCGCGGCGCTCCGGGGCAGGCGGCTGGCGCGCCCAATCGGGCGTCTGACATCCCGGAAGTCGTTCTTCCGCCCGATCTCGTGACCAATCCGCCAGCGTGGCTGGTGACCCTCATCAGTCTGGCGATGGCATCGGGCGTGCTGCTGGCGGCGTGGCGGTTGGTGCGGCGCTTCCCGAAACGCGCAACCGTGAACATCGGCGAAGATATTGCCGCCAGTGCGCAGGCTGCCCTGCACGACCTGGAGGCGGGCGGCGATGTGCGGGATGCCGTCACGCGCTGCTATGTCGAGATGGTGCGTATTCTGCACACGGAACGCGGCATTGCGCGCGATCCCGATATGACGGCGCGTGAATTCGAGCAGCGCCTGGCGCGCACCGGTCTCGCTGCGTCCCATATTCGCCGCCTGACGCGGTTGTTCGAAGCGGTGCGCTACAGCCCGCGCGCGCCCGGTCCGCGTGAAGCGCGCGAAGCCGAAGCGTGTCTGCGAGGAGTCGTTGAAGCCTATCAGTCACACAACGGACGTCAATAACACGAGCGATGCCATGTGGCGGCAACGCCTGATCGTGATCCTGGCGCTGGCGGCGACGGTTGAGATCGTCGCGCTAGGTATTCGCGGCTTGCTCGAAGATGTCCTGATTACGCCGTTGCTCTATGTGGTCTGGGGCGCGATACGGGTCTTCGAAAGCATCCCGCAGGGAACGATCTGGATTGCATTTGTGCTGGCAGCCTGCGTCGTTGCTCTGGTGAGCATCTGGGGCGGACGGCAGGGAGAGGTTCGCCGCGACACTGGCGCCGCCCTGCATGGGCGCGTCTATGAATGGCTGCGGTTGGTGGCGCTGGCGCAGCGCCATGAGTATTCGCGCTGGCGCATGGCGCAGCGCCTGATGCTGCTGCTGGCGGAAACGATCGCTGCGCGCGAGCGTATCGAGTTGCGCGTCGCCCGTCAGCGCATCGCATCCGGCGCTATCGACGCGCCACAGCACATTGCTGCGTTTCTCCGCGCCGGCGCCGATTCGTACCATCCGCGTCGCCGCACGCTGTTGCAGCGGGATGAACCCTCGCCGCTCGATGTCGATCTGGAACAGGTGATTGTCGCTGTTGAGCGTCTCGTGCGCGACCAGTGACGATGTGTGAGGTCTATGTCAGACAACTACGCTGATGTTGCCGCCCTTGGGCAGCGTGTGATTGCACAGGTCGAACGGGTGATCGTCGGGAAGCGGGCAGTGCTCGATCAGATCATGGCGGCGACGCTGGCTGGCGGGCATGTGTTGCTCGAGGATTACCCCGGGCTGGCAAAAACGCTGATTGCGCGCAGTTTCGCGGCTGCGCTCGGCCTCGATTTCCGTCGCATTCAATTCACGCCCGATCTGTTGCCGGGCGACATCACGGGCGGCTATGTCTACAACCGCGCTGCAGAGCGTTTCGAGCTGCGGCGTGGGCCGATTTTCGCCAATGTGGTGCTGGCGGACGAGATTAACCGGGCATCGCCCAAAACGCAGTCAGCGTTGCTCGAAGCGATGCAGGAGCGCCAGGTGACCCTCGAAGGCGAAACGATGCCGCTGCCCGCGCCCTTTCTGGTGCTGGCAACCCAGAATCCAATCGAGTACGAGGGAACATTTCCGCTCCCCGAAGCGCAACTCGACCGCTTTCTGGTGAAACTCTCCATCGGCTATCCATCGCTGGAGGAAGAGCGCGAAATCCTGCGCCGCCGGCGGGAGCGCCGCAGCGACGACGCCGACATTGAGCAGGTGACCGATGCGGCAGAACTCCTGGCGATGCGCAACGCCATCGAAGATGTGTATGTTGACGCCGACATCGAAGACTATATCGTGCGACTGGTCGCCGCTACCCGCACCGATGCGCGGGTGGCGGTCGGC
>DAOTWI010000976.1:0-8905 GCA_034436075.1 Roseiflexus sp. | reverse complement strand
GCCCCTGGTGGGCGCCCAGGAGGGGATCGCGGCAACGCCACCGTCGGGGCGCCCAACGCGCCCATCACCAATGGGCGCGCCACCCCCGGATCGCCGTCGGTGTGACAATAATGAGCGGATTGCCGTCCAGCGGCAACGTCGCGTACTGCGGATATTTCTGGCGCAACAGGTCAATCCCCGTCTCATAATCCGCCCCGCCTGAAGCCACAACCGCAGTTCCGCGGATCAGCACCCACGCAAGTTCGTTCCAGTTTTCGCTATAGTGATCGACCACAATAGCGACATACGGGTTCGCCTGAATGTTCTGCACGCGGCGCAGTCGCAACGCATCAACCCGCTTCGGCTTGGCGTCGATCGGGGTGTACAATCGTTCATCGAAAGCGTAGACGATAGGCACAACCACAGGTCGTCCGTCCGTACCAACCGTCGCCATACGCGCCACGCGTCCGTTGGCGATGAAACCGCGTTCCCAGGCAGTCATGCACGGCTCCTTCGGGTATAATGCGACATGGAGAGATCGTGTGAACACCCGTCATCTGCCCAATCTGCTCGGTCTGTTTCGGATTGTCGCAACGCCGGCGCTCTACGTCCTGATCGCGCTCGGCACGCCAGCCGGCGATCTGAGCGCCGTCGTGTTGTTGTTGCTCATGGCTGCTAGTGACATTGCTGACGGCCGGATTGCGCGCAAACTGAAGGTAGTGTCGCCGCTTGGCGTTTTTCTCGATACCATCTCCGACAAAATCTTTGTCGCCGGGGCGCTGTTGCCGATGGTCGAACGCGGACTGATTCCCGGTTGGGCGGCGCTGATTATTATTATCCGCGAATTTGCCGTATCGGGGTTGCGTTCCTATGCCGCCGCCGAAGGCGAGGTGATCGCAGCGCGGCAGTGGGGGAAGCAGAAACTGGTGTTCACCGTTGCGGCGTTGATCTGGTGTCTGGTCGATGCTGCGGTGCACGCATCTCCCGGCGCGCCGGGCGCGTTGCTGACCCTGGCGTCGCTCTGGCCCCTCGTGCTCGGTATTGCCCTGGTCTGGACGATCGGTTCGGGGGTAGAGTATTTCTGGAAGGCGATGCCGTTGTTGCGGCGGTGAACATCGATGTGGGATGAGTCAACGTAGGGGCGCGCCGGTGGCGCACGATGAAGGGTGCAGGTGAAAGGTGGGAGGGTTTCACGTTGCACGTTGAATGTTGCACGTTGCGTATGGAAATGTTGAACGTGGCGTGTGTGCGAATACGGAATGGGCGTATCGCATGCTTCTCTGCGCCCTCTGCGTCTCCGTGGTTCAAAAGCGCAGGCGCGAAGAGTTGCAGGTTGAAGGTGAGAAGGTTTCAGGTAGAGACGCCGCACCGCAGCGTCTCGAAAGGTTGAACGTTGAGCGTGTACGAACATATTGAAACATGTATCAATGATGTTCTCGGCGCGGCGCCAGGCATCGCCGCTGTTCTGCTGTTCGGCTCGGCAGCGCGCGGGCAACTGCGCCCCGATAGCGATATTGACGTTGCCGCGCTCTTTGAGCATGGCAGGGTTCCGTCGTTTGAAGAACGCCTGATGTTGCAGCAGCGCCTCGAGGAAGCGGTGCAACGCGATGTTGATCTGGTTGTGCTCAACGACGCGCCAACCATTCTGGCGCGCCAGGCGCTCACACGCGGCATCCTGATTGCGTGCCCCAACCCGCGCGTTTACCACGAGTTCGTCATCCGTATGGCGACGGAATACGCCGATTTCAAGCGCATCCGCAAACCAATTGAAGATGCGGTGATCAAGCGGAGAGTGCTGCATGATCGATCGTGATATTGTGCTTGCAAAAGTGGAGATCATCCAGCGTTGCCTGAACCGCATCCGGTCGGTCACCGGCATGAACCCGGCGAGTCTCGATGACATCGACCGGCAGGATATTGTTGTGCTCAACTTGCAGCGCGCTGTGCAGGCTGCCATCGATCTTGGCGCGCACACGCTTGCGTCGTATGGGTGTGAGATGCCAGCGACGCTGCGCGAGATCTTTGTGACGCTCGAGCGGCAGGGTCTGCTTTCGAACTTGTCGGCGCGATCTATGCAGAAGATGTGCGGCTTTCGCAATATCGCCGTCCACGACTATCGCACACTTTCGCTTGATGTGCTCAAGGCGATCCTGGTGCATCGTCTGACCGATCTCGAAATGTTCTACAGCGAGATTCTGGTGTTGCTTCCGCCTTCGTTGCCGGATCAATCTGATTGAGTGTGTGGAGGACGTCCGTGATCGACGCTATACCTGAACCACAAACCCGTCTGCCAGTTTCCACCTCTCCCGACCATCTGGCAGTGCTCGACTCGATCCAGCGCCGCATCCTCTGGCTGGCGACGCTCATCGTCCATCATGCCAACCACGTGCGCCCCAACCCTGACGGCACGAAGATCGGCGGGCATCAGGCATCCTCGACATCGCTCGTCACGATCCTGACGGCGCTCTATTTCCATTTTCTGCGCCCTGGCGACCGGGTGTCGATCAAGCCGCATGCGTCGCCCGCGTTCCACGCGGTGCAGTACCTGCTGGGGCGGTTGCCGCGCGCGTATCTCACTACCCTGCGCGCCTACGGCGGTCTCCAGGCATACCCCAGCCGCACCAAAGACCCGGACTACGTCGATTTCTCGACTGGCTCGGTCGGGCTTGGCGCGGTTGCGCCCGCATTCGCTGCACTGGCGCACCGCTACGCGAAGATGCACTTCGGGTATGTGACGTCGCGGCGCTTCATCGCGCTGGTCGGCGATGCTGAACTCGATGAGGGGAATGTCTGGGAGGCGATCCTCGATGAGGCGATGGAAGGGTTGGACAACCTGATCTGGATCGTCGATCTGAACCGCCAGAGCCTCGACCGCGTGGTGCCGGGGATTCGGGCTGCGCGGCTGAAGCGCCTGTTCGCCGAAAATGGCTGGCAGGTGCTCGAAGCGAAGTATGGACGCCGGTTGCAGGCGCTGTTTCAGCAACCTGGCGGCGATGCACTCCGCCAGCGCATCGACGATATGAGCAATGAGGAATATCAGGCGCTCATCCGCCTCCCCGGTTCCGAATTGCGCACGCGCCTGTGCGCCGATCCAGCCGGCGGAGGCGATCAGATCGCCAGCGTCATCGCAGATGTTCCCGACGACGAGTTGCCTGCCGTGATCTCGAACCTAGGCGGGCACGATCTGGCGGAACTGTTCGATGTGCTGGCGCAGGCGGACGCTTCGGCGGGCAGACCAACGATTATTTTCGCATACACGATCAAAGGCTGGGGCTTGCCAATTGCCGGGCATCCGCTCAACCACTCGATGCTGCTGACCGCCGAGCAGATCGAGGCGCTGCGCGCTGCGCATGGCATCGCTCCCGGCGCGGAGTGGGACGCCTTCGCGCCCGGCACGCCTGAAGCCAGCCTGTGCGCTGAGGCTGCGGCGCGCCTCTGTCCCTCCGAAGCGCCGCAGGGCGTCGCCTGCGATCCCGCGCTTGTCCCTGCTGACCTGGAGGTTGCTGCACCAGACCGCACCAGCACCCAGGATGCGTTTGGACGCCTGCTGGTGCGCCTGGCGGATACCCCGATCGGCGAGCGTATCGTCACCTCATCGCCCGATGTCTCGGTTTCAACCAACCTGGCGGGCTGGATCAACAAAACCGGCGTCTTCACACCCGTCGAGCATCCCGACTACGAAACCGAGTCGTACCGCCTGTTGCGCTGGAAACGCGGACCCTCCGGCAGGCACATCGAATTGGGCATCTCCGAAATGAACCTGTTCATGCTGCTCGGCATGATGGGGTTGTCGGCGGAGTTGTGCGGGCAGCCGCTGATCCCGATCGGCACGGTCTACGATCCGTTTGTCTGTCGCGGTCTCGACGCGCTGATCTACAGCGTCTATTCCGGAGCAAAGTTCATTTTTGCGGGAACGCCATCCGGCATCACCCTCTCACCCGAAGGCGGCGCGCATCAATCAACGATCACGCCATCCATCGGCGCGGAACTGCCGAAGTTGCGCGCGTATGAGCCATGTTATGCTCGGGAAGTCGAATGGTTGCTGCTGGAAGCGATTCGTGAGTGTTGCGACCGCGCGCACGGGCAGGCGACCTACCTGCGCCTTTCGACTCGCCCGGTCGATCAGGCGCCGTTCAATGCCGCGCTGCGCCGCGTGGGGAAGGAAGAACTGCGGCGGCAGGTTCTGATGGGCGGGTATCGCCTGCGCGACTGGCGTTTCGGCAGCCAGACGACCATTGCGCGGCGCGAGGACGGGCAACCCTACCACGTCACGATTGCCGCGGCTGGCGCCATTGTGCCGGAGGCGCTGGCAGCCGCCGATCTGCTGGAGCGCGAAGGGGTGGCAGTAACCGTCCTCAACCTGGTCAGCCCGAAGCGCGTTTTCGAGCGCTGGCGCGCAGGGCGCGATCATGATCCGCTCGGCTGGCTGATTCTGCCGGAAGAACGCCACGCGCCAATCATCACGGTGCAGGATGGCGCCTCACACAGCCTGGCATGGCTGGGAAGCGTCTACGGTGCGCCGGTGACCGCATTGGGGGTGGATGACTTCGGGCAATCAGGGGCGCGCGCCGACCTCTACCGCCATTTTGGGATTGATCCACTGAGCATCGCTGAGGCGGCATTCCGCGCGTTAGACGAATAAAACGCCCCCGCACGCCATTGTGCAGGGGCGCCGGAATGAGATTCGGGCTGTTACCCGAGTCTCAGGGGAAAGGCGGCGCAGAGCGGATTATCTTTCCGCCTTTGGCAGATGAGTTGAACCCGCACAGGCGGGCTTCGCCTCCTATAGCCCGCGGCTTATGGTTTTTGAGAACATCATCCGGCATCGCCCAATCCAGCCCGTGCAGGCAGGCTTCGCTTCCTGTAGCCCGCGGCTTATAGTTTTTGAGAACATCATCCGGCATCGCCCAATCCAGCCCGCGCAGGCGGGCTTCGCAGCAGGAGCCCGCAGCTTCAGCCGCAGGGCGGGGAGGCGTATAGCGGAATAATTTTTCAAACTCCATCAGCCGCCGGGCGAGGCGGGTAGGCGGAACGCGCCTCAGGTCGTCGCGGGCGGGTTGCGGCGCGCCTCGATGAACGAGCGCACGCCAAGCGCCACGTAGATGCCACAAATGAGCGCCATTGCAATGTTTGCGCCGGTCGCTGCGTTCAATTCAAACGAGCCAAGCGATGGAATGATGCGGCTCATCGGTGCAATGAACCCGAGCGCGCCAAGCGTGACCGCAATGTGCATCATCGTCTTGCGGCGCTGCCCATTCTGCGCCAGCCAGCCAAGCAGGATGAGCGGCACGCCGAAAAACGCTGGAATGAGCGCCGTGACGCTTGAAAAGCCAGTTCCGACATATGTGGATAGCGCCAGCATCGTCAGCGCGGCGCCAGCAATAATGGTGTTCCTGGGCATCGCTTTCCTCCTTATTTATATCTATTGATGTTGATGCCATATGAGTCCTTTCTATTATACAATGTCCGGCATCGAATGTCAGGGTCGCCTTCCCTATCACCGTATGTGAATTTCTTCCCGAATGCCTGAAGGATGGTACGATGAGCCGCATTGCCGATACCTTTGCCCGATTGCGCGCCGCCGGGCGCACGGCGCTCATGCCCTACCTGATGACCGGCTATCCTGAGCGCGATTCGGCGCTGGAACTTGCGCCGGCGCTGGAAGCAGCCGGCGCCGATCTGTTTGAACTTGGCGTCCCGTTCTCCGATCCGCTCGCTGATGGCGCAACGATCCAGCGCGCTTCGGAGCGCGCGCTGGCGAACGGCGTCCGCCTTGAACATTGCATCGCAACCGTTGCCGCATTGCGCGAGCGTGGCGTGCGCGCGCCGATTGTGCCGATGGGGTATTACAACCCATTTTTGCAGTATGGTCTTGAGCGCCTGGCGCGTGATATGTCCGCCGCAGGCGCTGATGGGCTGATCATCCCTGATTTGCCGCCGGAAGAGGCGCAGGAGTGCCATGCCGCCTGCCGCGAATATGGTCTCGACCTGATCTTCTTCGTTGCCCCCACAACCCCCGACGAGCGCATGACCCGCATTGCCGCGCTCGCCAGCGGGTTCATCTACTGCGTGTCGCTCACCGGCGTCACCGGTGCGCGACGTGAGTTGTGGAGCGGGTTGCCCGCTTTCCTGGAGCGGGTGCGGCGCCATACCGATCTGCCGCTCGTGGTCGGGTTCGGTATCAGCACTGCCGATCACGTGCGTGAGGTTGGCAGGCATGCCGCAGGCGCGATCGTCGCCAGTGCGCTGATCAATGTCATCGAACAATCGCCTCCTGGCGAGTACGTCGCGCGTGCGGCGGAGTTCGTGCGGTCGCTGTGCGGCTGACCGAGGCGCATCCACGCACCGTATATCAGGTGTGATATAATTGCAGCATCAGTATGCCGTTTGCGGGGTTCGACCGTGCCGTCGCTCGCAATTGTTATTGTCAGTTATAATACCTGCGATCTGTTGCGTGCGTGTTTGCGCTCAATCGAGGAGAACAACGCGCACCACGCGCTCACTGTCTGGGTGGTCGATAATGCATCGACCGATGGCAGCGCTGCAATGGTGCGCGCTGAGTTTCCCACTACGCGCCTGATCGTCAGTCCGCGCAACGGCGGTTTCGCCTATGCCAATAACCTGGCGATCCGCGCAATCCTCGATGCAGCGGATCAGGAAGGAGCAGCGGGCGCCGATTACATCATGCTGCTCAACCCGGATACGATTGCGCTCCGTGGCGCGCTCGACGGGTTGATCGAGTACATGGAAACGCATCCCGACGCTGGCGCCTGCGGTCCGAAATTGGTGCTGCCCGATGGTTCGCTCGACCTGGCATGCCGGCGCGCGTTCCCGACGCCGGAAGTTGCGTTCTACCGGATGATCGGTCTGTCGCGCCTGTTCCCGCGCCATCCGCGTTTTGCGCGCTACAACCTGACCTATCTGGACGAAGATTGTGAAACAGAGGTGGACTCGGTGGTTGGTGCGTGTATGCTGGTGCGAACTGGAGTGGTGCGCGAGGTTGGTTTGCTCGATGAGACGTTCTTCATGTACGGTGAAGACCTCGATTGGGCGTATCGCATCAAGCAGTATGGCTGGCGCATTATGTATGTTCCGTCGGTCACGGTGTATCACCACAAACGAGCATCGAGCAGCCAGCGCCCGGCGCAGACGATCCGCTGGTTCTATGATGCCATGCGCATCTTTCACCGCAAGCATTTTGCCGCCACCACGCCGGCGTTGCTCAATGCGGCGATTGAAACCGGCATTACGCTGAAGGAGTATCTCAGCCTTGGCAGCAATCTCCTCCGCCCCCCGGTCGGGCGCCGCGTCGGGTAAAACCACGCGCCAGCGCACATGGGTGGTGCGCACATTGCTGATCCTGGCACTGCTCGCCTGTGACTCGCTGGCGCTCAATGCGGCGTTTGTCGGCGCCTTCCTGTGGGCAGTGCGCAGCGACGCTGAGTTCGCCGCCGCGCTTGCCGCTGTCGGTCCGGTGACGTGGTTGACATCGCTGCTGATCCTGAATATTTCCATGGCTGTCGCCTTCATTGGCAGCAGCCTTTATTCATTGCGGCGCGGCGTTTCGCGCGTCGATGAGTTCTTCAAGATTATTGTCGCCGTCTCCCTTGGTGCGTTCGCCACCCTGATCCTCAATGCCCTGCAACCACAGTTCGGGCGCGATCTGCTGCCCTGGGATGAGCGGGTGCTTGTCAGCGGCTGGGTCGGCGCAGTGACAGGGGTGGTGGCGCTGCGTCTGGCGCATCGCTCGGTTCTGACCGCGCTGCGCAAACGCGGGATTGATGTGCGCCGCGTGATTATTGTCGGGACGCGCGATCCAGGGCGGGTGGTGCTTGATACGATCCGGCGCCAACCAGAGATGGGGTATCATGTCGTTGGCTTTATCTCGAACACGACACCGGTCGGGACGCTGCTCGAAGGCGTGCCGGTGCTGGGCAAACCGGCGTCGCTCGGGCGCGTCATCCGGGCGGCGCATGCCGACGAGGTGATCATTGCGGTCTCGGGGCGAACGCCGGCGGAGGTGCTCGATCTTGTGGCGCTCGCAGAGGACGAATCGGTCGAAATCAAACTCTATCCCGACGCATTCCAGTTGATTACCAATAACGATGTCTCAATTGGCGATGTCAGCGGTCTGCCGCTGATCGGCATCCGCAACGTCGCGCTCGATAGTCCGGTCAACCGCGCGCTCAAACGAGGTCTCGATCTGGTGGTTGCCACACTGGTGTTGACCCTCGGTTCGCCGGTGATGCTGCTGATTGCGCTGCTGATCCGGCTGGAGTCGCGTGGTCCGGTCTTTTTTGTGCAGGAGCGCGTCGGTCTCGATGGCAAGCCGTTTCCCACCTTCAAGTTCCGCACGATGCGCGTCGATGCACCGCTGATTGGCAACTGGACGACGAAGGACGACCCGCGCGTGACGCCGCTCGGTCGCTTCCTGCGTCGCTATAGCCTCGATGAACTCCCGCAGTTCATCAATGTCATCCGCGGCGAGATGAGCGTCGTCGGTCCGCGCCCCGAGCAACCGGTGTGGGTTGAGCGGTTCAGCCAGAGTATTCCGCGCTATATGCGCCGCCACAAGCAGAAGGCGGGCATCACCGGCTGGGCGCAGGTCAATGGGTTGCGCGGCGATACCAGCATCGAAGAGCGCACCCGCTACGATCTCTACTATGTCGAAAACTGGTCGCTTCTGTTTGACATAAAAATCATTATCAAGACGATCGTTGACATTCTGGCTGGAAAAAATCGAGGGTACTGATGACGCCTCTCTCTCAGTTGACGGTTGCCCAGGCGCGCGAGGCGCTGGCACGCGGCGAGATCACGTCGGTTGAGTTGACCGAAGCGCTGCTGGCGCGCATTGCCGCTGTTGAGCCGCAGGTGCGCGCGTTTCTGACGATCGACGCCGATGGCGCGCGGGCGCAGGCGCAGGCAG
>DAOTWI010000975.1:0-5294 GCA_034436075.1 Roseiflexus sp. | reverse complement strand
GGTCGGCGTGCGCGGCGCGTGCGATGGTTTCTTCCAGCATGCGCCGCGCGGCTTCCAGGTCTTCGCCGACGGCCACGCCGTACCGTCCCTCGGCGACGAGCGTTTCGGCGACGGTCGAAGCCCATTCACCGGCGTGCACCACACCAATGCACAGCGCATATGGGAGCGTGTAACGGCGGTAGAGACGGCTGATCGGATCGTCCCGCAATCGCGCTGCTGCGTTGCGTGTGGCTTCCAGGTCGATTAGCGCCTGGTAGAGCGGCATGAACTTCTCGATCGCACTGACCCCTTCTTCGCGCACGCACCCGTGCGCCGCGGCGCCGGGAACGGTCAGACGAAAGTTGAGCGCCCCCGCCTGCGCTGGCGCGATGCGCAGTTCGGTCGGTTCGACGACAATCGCACCATCGCCGGTATGACCGCGCAGCACGGCGGCGAGCGTACCGCATCCGCCATCCTCTTCGCCGATCACGCTCTGGATGAGCAGACGCCCTTTCAGGCGCACGCCAGCGTCGCGAATGGCTTTCGCGGCGAAGATGGCGCACGCCAGCCCGCCCTTCATGTCGAGCGCGCCGCGCCCGTACACCCAACCGCCGGCAATCGTCGCCTGCCACGGCGGGAAACGCCACAGCGACTCGTCGCCAGCCGGCACGACATCGACATGCCCGTTGAAGATCAGGGCCGGTCCGTTCCCCAACCCGCTGACGCCCACGACCCCCAACCCGCGCTGGCGTTCCACTTCCGCTGAAAATGCTGGATGGCGGCGCAGTTCGTCGAAGTCGATCTCCCAGGCGTCCACCTCGCACCCCAGGCGCTCGAGGGATGCCGCAACATACTCCTGCGCCGCCACCTCGCCGGGCGAACCGTCGAGACTCGGAATCGCCACCAGGTCGCTGAGAAACGCCAGCAACCCATCAAGGTCAACCGCTTCGATGACCGCGCGCTCGACCGGATCGATGTTCATCATCGCGCTATCCTCGTAAAATCGGGCGTGTCAGGCAGGTCGCGCCGCCCTCCGCCTTGAGCGAAATCTCGTCGCCGCGGTAGGTCAGCACCTCACACCCTGCTGCTTCCAGGCGTTGCTTCGTCTGCGGATTATTCTCCAGCATCAGGCACTGCCCCGGCGCCAGCGCCAGCACATTCGGTCCCATCGTCGGGAACTCAGCGTCGGGAACCTCGACCAGGCGAAAACCGCGACGCTGCAACTCCTGATAGAACGGCACGGAGAGCAACGGCGGATACACGACTGCCAGCCGTTCGTCGACGATGCTGATCAGCGACAGCAGGTGCAGGCAGGCGTCGGGACCCTGGTAGTACGGCAGTTCGACTGGCAGGGTGCGGATGCCGTGCGGCGCCAGCGCATCGGTCAACTGGCGCAGCCCTTCAGCGTTCGTGCGAAACCCGATGCCGACGGCAAGCGTCTCTTCGTCGAGCCAGAGGAGATCGCCCCCTTCGGCGCGCGCGTCGCCGGTCAGCGTCGCCAGGATCGGGATGCCGATCCGCGCAAAACATTCCGCCAGCGCCGCTTCTTCGCCACACCGCAGGTCCTTTCCCATACGCAGAATGATCGCGCCCGCATTCGTCACAATCGCTGGATCGAAGACAAAGATGGCGTCCGCCCGATCGGGTTGCGGTAGATCGTGGTAAATCACCTCGACGCCAGCGCCGCGCAGGATGGCGACCAGCGCGTCATGCTCGTCCTGAGCGCGCGCCAGATCGGGACGCGCCGTGTAATGCCAGCGCTGCGGGTCTGCCGCGCCGAACGCCTCGTCTGGCTTCCGCACCACAACCCGCCGGAGCGGCGCGATCATACTCTGAGCGCCATAGGATCGCATCTTTGCACCTGCCTCGTACTGATGACCTGTTTGCGCAAGCATACCATACCTGGCAACGGGCGCTTCGATGTGGGCGGATTGGCTTTTGCTCCTGGGAGCGTGGGCGGTGCACCCGCACCGCGCCCGTAGCCCGGCGACTAAAGTCGCGGGCTACGGGAAGCGAAGCCCGCCTGCGCAGGCTGGACGTGGCGATACCGGATTAATTTCTCAAAAACCATCACTAGTCCGTAAACGAAGTTTTCTGACTTTTTGCGGCTCTGAGTGCGGCGAAGGTTTACCTGGTCAGGACGCGGCGGATGCTTCGCTGCACGCGGTAGATAAATCATCGGGAAACTTGCTTTACAGACCAATCACGTCCGCGCGGGCGCCGTCTGCCAGAACCGCAGTGGTTCCTGTCAAATCATGCCTGCACCCTGTCCACGCACTTCCCTGGGCGTAGAAGAGTCTTTCTGGTACAATACTAAGTCACAGGACTTACGCGGCGGTGCGTTTTCTGGCTTCGCCAAAGCCTGCGACAGCGTCGCACCCCAAAAGAAGGCGAGCACCGCTCTGCCGAAGGCAAAAAGAGCCATCACGCGGCTTGTCTATGAGGCGACCGCGTAACTCCTGTACGTCACCGTTGCGTCGCTCTGCCCCGGCATTTTTGATTGAAGGATAACACTCCTATGAAACTCAAAATAGACCAACAGGCTGACGCACTGCACCTGACCCTGAGCGATGAGCCTGCGGTTCGCTCAGAAGAGGTTTCTCCAGGGATTATTGTCGATTATGACGGACAGGATCGTGTTGTTGGCATTGAGATGCTCTATCTGTCCCGGCGCGCACCGTCGGTGGACGTGCACAGGCTGCGGTTCGAGACGGTTCCGCAGACCAATTGAAAATCACATCCGCTGTCCTGACGATCTATCAGTTTTTCGACATCGGCGACGCCATCGATCTGGATCAGGCGCAACGCTGCCTGAGTAATCCGTCGGAACGGCGTGCTCGCCTGCGAACGCGCCAGTCTGAAAGCATCCGCATCGCGCAGCCGCCGTTGCGCGTCGAACTGGGAACCGTGCCGGTCGCACTGGCAGACCACGGCCGCACCGGCGCCCTGCGCGCTGTCGTGTACGATCTCGGCGCCGTCGAGATCGCCATCGAAGTGCGCCTGACCACGCCGTTGTTATGGGAGGATGCCGCCGATCTGTTCGCCGCCGCGCAGGATCTGCCAGCTGACATCACGAGACGCATCGCTGCCGCACTTGATGACCTGGAAGCGCTCATTCGTCCAGCAATTTCCCGTCCGCAACGCTCGCCGGTAGTCGAAGACTACTGTGTGCTGATCGTCGAACGACTTGACCCGCCGTGCAGTGCTGCCGAACTTGCAGATCACCCGACAGTGCGCGCCGCGCTCCTTGGCGAGCGCCGCGCGCTCAGTATGGATGCGTCGCGCCTGGTGACATCGCTCAGTTACTACCCTGATGACCTGGCGCTCCTGAGCTGGAACGGCGCCTTGCTCATCGAGTCCGACGCTGCCGCAGCCGCGACCGCCGCCGATATTCTGGCGTTCGCAAATGTTGAACTGCTGCTCGTTCGATCCTACGACGCCGCGCTCGATGCGCGCCTGCCGGAAGTCTATCGTCGAATCGCTCAGGCGCAGCGACGTTTCACCATGCCGCTCGTGCGCCGCTACAGCCAGTTGCTTGGCGATGTGCAGCGGTTGGTCGCCGAAGTGACCGAAGTGACCGAACAGATCGACAATGCGCTCAAAGTCACCGACGACGTCTACTGGAACCGGCTCTACACCGCAGCGCTCAACGTGCTGCGCGTGCGCGTCTGGCGCGACGGTGTCGATCACAAACTGGCGCTGCTGCGCGAGACGTATGCCATGCTTCACGCCGACGCCGACTCTGAGCGCGCTGCGGCGCTTGAATGGGCTATCGTGCTCCTGATCGTTTTCGAGATTGTGATGGCGCTGCTGGGGAAATGAGCCGGTCCCCACAGCGGGAACGTCTGGAAAAACCAGAGAGCGCCCATATTCGTACAGCATGGCAAAACCGGCAAAAGCGCCACTGATGTGCTAAACAACGCCGCATAGCCGGATTTCGCCATCTGGGCTGGCGCGAAGGTGTAAGAGTTCTGGACGTAGACCTGTGCTGCCAGGTTGTGCGTCCTCTGAGCTGCGGGCTAAGGCCCTCGCTCAGGATATGGAAGCCCCGGAGGGGCTTTCACGATCTCAGCCCGCGGCGCCCAGGAATACCGGACCATGTCTTAATCTTCTTCAGCCGCCAGGCGGCTTCGCCCGCAATTGCCTCATTCGTCCGGGAGTCTGGAGCAGCGACTGGCGCCCAGGCCCCCAGCGGCACTTAACACGTCCTCAGCGAGGACGTGAGTCCATAGCGATACTCTGTTTGCTTCGAAAGAGAACACGATCATGAACCTCACAGGTTTACACCACGTCACTGCCATCACCGGCGATGCGCCGGGGAATGTGCGCTTCTACACGCAGACGCTTGGATTGCGCCTGGTGAAGAAAACCGTCAATCAAGATGATGTATCAGCCTATCACCTGTTCTACGGCGATGAGATCGGCAGCGCCGGAACGGAAGTCACCTTCTTCGATTGGCCCCACGCCAGTCCGAATGTGCCTGGCATTGGCAGCCTGACCGACATTGCGCTGCGGGCGCCGGGACGCGATGCGCTCGATTGGTGGGCGCAGCGACTCGAAGCCATGCGGGTACAGCACAGCGGCATTATCGAACGCAATGGGCGCGCGGCGATTGCTTTTACCGACCCGGAAGGTCAGCGTCTGCTGCTGGTCGACGACGGCGGCGCCCCCGGCGGCATTCCCTGGCGCAATAGTCCTGTGCCGCCAGAGTACGCTATTCGAGGCCTGTCCTCAATCACGATTATTGTGCGCCATCCCGAGCCGCTGGCGAGCCTGCTCACCGACGCGCTCGGCATGCACCGGACGGGTGAATACCGGCAATCCGGCGATCCGGCGCAGCAGGTCCTCGTCTTCGCGGTTGGAGCAGGC
The DNA here is from genome assembly GCA_034436075.1 of Roseiflexus sp. GTDB lineage: Bacteria > Chloroflexota > Chloroflexia > Chloroflexales > Roseiflexaceae > Roseiflexus. Next base: position 446 of record DAOTWI010000975.1, on the reverse strand, counting down.
GGTCCTGGCGCGGAGGTGCATGTGGCAGTGCGCCCCGATCTGCCGCCAGCTCAGATCGGGATCGGCGGCATTCACCACATCGCATTTCGTGTGCCCGACGACGAGACGCATCTGCGCTGGCAGCAGCGCCTGGCGTCGCTCGGTCTGCGCCCGACGCCGGTGATTGACCGCTACTACTTCCGATCAATCTACTTCCGCGTGTCGCCCGGCGTCTTGTTCGAGATCGCCACCGACGGTCCCGGCTTCGCCACCGACGAAGACCCGGCGCACCTCGGCGAGCGTCTGGCGCTCCCGCCGTTTCTGGAGCCGTACCGCGACCGGATCGAAGCGGGGCTGCGGCCGCTCTGAGATGACAGGACTTACGCGGTGGTGCGTTTTCTGGCTTCGCCAGAGCCTGCGTCAGCGTGGCGCTTCCGATCAAAGTGGTGCGGTGCGGCGGCACAGCC
>DAOTWI010000974.1:0-6379 GCA_034436075.1 Roseiflexus sp. | reverse complement strand
GGCACGAAGGGGCAATGCCACCTCTCACCTCTTGCCTCTCGCCTCTTGCCTCGCGCTCCTGCTTTCCACCAAGATCACGAAAGGCACGAAGGGGCAATGCCACCTCTCACCTCTTGCCTCTTGCCTCTCACCTCTCGCCTCTCGCCTCTCGCCTCTCGCCTCTCGCCTCTTGCCTCTTGCCTCTCACCTCGTACCTCGTACCTCGTACCTCGTACCTCTCACCTCTCACCTCTCACCTCTCACCTCTCGCCTCGTTTCACCTTCCCACGTTCAACGTTCGACATTGCAACGTTCAACGCACAACGTTCTCATAGGCGCACGGCCATGCGCCTGGGCGCGCCAGCGGTGCGCCCCTACCTGCACCTTCCTACATCCAACCTTCAACCTTCAACGCCCGACGCATCCTAGCCCAAACCGCGGTAGAATGCAAACGAAAGGAGAACATGCCATGCTGCCGATCAATCGTGTAAAACAGGCGCTCAAATCCGGTCAACCCGTCTATGGAACCATGCTCGTCGAGTGTCCGTCTTCTGCGTATATCATGATGCTGGCGCACACCGGGTACGACTTCGTGTTCATTGACATGGAGCACGGCGTCTATGATCTCGGCGAAGTCGCCGGGATGATCCGGGTTGCGCGGTTGACGGGTCTGACCCCGCTGGTGCGCATTCCCGATCTCGCATACGATCTGGTTGCGCGCACGCTCGATGCTGGCGCGATGGGAATTATGCTCCCGCGGGTCGAAACTGTCGAACAGGCGCAGGCGCTGGTCCGATACATGAAGTATCCGCCGGATGGCGTGCGCGGCGCAGCCGCCGGGCGCGGGCACACCGATTATCGCAGCGCCGGACCGCGTGATCTGGTGCGCCATATGAACGAGCACACGCTCGTCATTCTGCAAATCGAGCGGGTGGAGGCCGTGCGGCGCATTGACGACCTGTTTGCCGTTCCGGGAGTCGATGCCGGGCTGATTGGTCCCTTCGATCTGACGATCTCGTTGGGCGCCGCCAGCGTAACCGATCCCGAAGTGGAAGACGCTATTGCGCAGGTTCTGGCGGCGGCGCAGCGTGCCGGGGTAGCGTGCGGCATTCACAGCAGCGATCCCCATCAAGTGGCCGTATGGAAACAACGCGGCATGACCATGCTCATGAGCGGCAGCGATGCGCAGTTCTTCAGCGCAGGCGCCCGCCAGTCGCTCAGCGCGATGCGCCAGAGCGACGCAGCGCCGGTAGCGGATGCTGGAGCAGTATAACGTATCATGTACTAGCCTGCTGCGCATGCATATCCTTGCCATGTAGCATATAATGGCAGACAGATGATGGGTGCATTCGTTGACCGGCGCAATGATGGCGTCGACAATCGCACTTTTCACGGATGTGTGTCTGAGGACAGCCGATCATGACCGAACCGGACTTTGAAGGTGCGCGAGCTTATGCTCTTGCGCGACTCGCAAAAGAATTGCCTGAATCCGTAACGTACCACTCGCTGCAACATACCCGCGACGATGTTGTGCCAGCCGCCGAACGCCTGGCGCGCGCCGAGGGCGTGAATGGAGAAGATTTGTTGCTTTTACGTACCGCGGCATACTTTCACGATCTTGGCTTCGTGGTGCGCCGCGAAGAGCACGAACTGGCAGGCGTCGAGATCGCGACGCAGGTCTTGCCCTCGTTTGGTTATACCCCAGAGCAGATTGACAAGATTCGTCGCATGATCATGGCGACGCGTATTCCTCAATCACCGACCACCCTGCCAGAGCAAATCCTGGCGGATGCCGACCTCGACACGCTGGGTAGTGAACATTTCTGGAAGCAAAGCGCACGGTTGCGCGCTGAAAATGAAGCGTTCGACGGTCCGATGAGCGATGTGCGGTGGTATGCAACACAGGTGGCCTTCATCGAGAACCACCGTTACTGGACAGCGTCGGCGCGCGCGTTGCGCGAACCGCGCAAGCAAGAACATCTGGCGCAGTTACGCAAATTGCTCGAACACGCGCTTCACAGCGCTTCCGGCGCGCAAGAACCCGCCTCTTCCTGACGAACATGCGTCTGCCTGCTACAGAAGCTCGTCGTGCTGTCCGGACGATTGCACACGATCAGCGATTGCCGCGAGCAACCGTCGATCATATGCCAGGTGCTCCGCCTGAACAATAGTGATGCTTGAATATCTGGCGCGTATGGCAGCAATCGCGCGTTCCGTCGCGGAAACGAGAAGAGGGCATTGATCCAGCGCATACGGCGCAATGATAACCCACCGACACCCCTGTGCCGTCAACGCTTCAAGCGGGGCGTTCAGGTCTAACTCATTCTGGTCGATAACGCAAAAATGCACATCAATGTAACGCGATATGTCATGGCGCAATGCCAGCACTTCTTCCTTCAGCGCCGCAGGAATGCCTGTGGGACTGTCGATCACGACAATAAGCCCGACGGCGTGGCGCTGCTGCCACGGGGGCCAGGAGTCGTGCTGTCGCCCCCAGATGTGATGAGCAGCAACATAATCGGCTTCGATAACGCGTTGGACAAGCACCTGTGACAGCGCGGCGTGATGACCAAGCGGCCCGGTTATCCGCAGCGCCAGATGCGGATGCGTCTGGCGCGCGCTATTCGCCAGGCGTTCCAGCTCTTCCCGATCGTGTTCTGGCAACGCCAGCGCATAGGGCACGATGACGATATCCTGAGCGCCCTGAGCGATGCACTGATCGAGCGCTTCAGCCAGGGAAGGGCGCTGATGACGAACAAAACAGGCTGTGACTATCGGCGCGATGCCCGCAGTCCGACAGCGCGCTGCCAGGCGAATGAGCGAAGACGCTGAGCCAGGGATCGCCTGCCCGCGACCAACCAGCATAACAGCGCGCATGCGGCTTCTGTGACTCCATGAGGCATTGGTGTTCATACACCCCGATGTACGTGGTCTCCCTATGAATGGATGGACGGCGGGAAGAAAGATGAGAGGGCGCAGCGCCACAGGCGCGCGCCCTCTTCTGGTGTATGCAACGACACTGTGCGATCAAGCGGTGCAGGTTAGCGGGGTGCGTTTTGCATGGTGATACAGAAGGTTTGCCCTGTCACCCGGTCATCATGTTCGCCATCCTGCTATTCCGTCTCCATGCGCCCAATGACCATCGTTCCCTGCGGTTGTTCGACCCGCTGCCGGATCACGGGCAACAGCGCCGAACCGACGACTGTGACCGCTGCGGCGATCACGATCCCCCCCAGATAGTACGGCGCCCCGGCGTCGATGCTATCGAAAGTCACACCGGCGAAGATTGGACCGATGACCATCGTCAGGCTCGTCAGCGCCTGCGTGCCGCCGAGCGTCGTTCCCTGCTCGTGAGCGGCGACCCGGCGCGAAATCAGGCTGGTGAGCGAGGGCGTAGCCATACCGCTGCCAATCGCCACCAGGCCAATGACGGGGAAGAGCATCCACGCCTGCGGTGCGAACGCGATAGCGACAAATCCGATGGCCATCAGCGTCATGCCCGCAATGACGAGCCGCGCTTCTCCGAACGCCAGCACCAGACGGCGGATGAGCACGCCCTGCATCAGCACAGCCAGCAACCCGACCAGCGTAAAGATCAGCGCATTGTCGAGCGGACCAAATCCGAAGCGAACATCGCTGAACACTGCAAAATTGCTCTGCAAGCCAGCGAATGCCAGGTTGAGCAGGAGTACGCCGATCAGCAATGGTTGAATGCTCGGTCGTCGCAACAGCGCGCTTACCCGCTCCAGTGGGTTCAACCCGCGCACCGGCGCGACCGTCCGGCGCTCACGCGGCAGGGACTCCGGCAGGTTGAAGTAGCCAAATGCCACGTTTGCCAGCGCCAGCCCCGCCGCAACGAACGCGGGCAACGCCAGGCTGATCGTGCTCAACAATCCGCCAAGCGCCGGACCGAGCATAAACCCCAATCCAAACGCCGCTCCAATCATGCCCATCCCCTTCGCCCGCTCTTCAGGGGCGGTCACATCGGCGATGTACGCCTGTGCGGTTGAAATACTCGCCCCGGTGATACCACTCAGGATACGACCGAGGAAGAGGATTGCCAGGACGGTTTCAACCCCCAGGAATGACAGATATTCAGCCATGCCGAACAACGCATACGAAAAGGCGCTGCCCGCCAGACTGATGAGCAGGATTGGACGCCGCCCATATCGGTCGGACAGGGCGCCGAGCAGTGGCGCAAACAGGAATTGCATCAGCGCAAATGACGCCATCAACGAACCGACGACGATGGCGCGATTATGTGCCAGCCATGGAATGCTCGACTGCTCGACGATCTTGACGTAGTACGGCATCAGCGGCAAAACGATGCCGACGCCAAGCAGATCGATCAGCACGGTCAGAAACAAAAAGAGCATTGGCGAACGCGGTTTCATAGATCTCCTGACTTGCTTGACTGTTCAGTAAATATCACAGCAGCATCATACCTGAACGCCAATGTTTTGTCAATACCTTGCAAAGATTTTGCAGAGAAAAGTATCCCGATGATGGCGAGGAATCTATCACTGGCGCTCAGCGGGCTATGTCAGGGGGTAAGCAGGAACAGCGGGGTGGGGCGGAAAAAAAACGCAACCCCATCAGGGTTGCGTTGAACCGATAAAAACCCAAACCGCACCTGACGCTCATACGCAGTCAGGCGCTTGCCAGACGATCACGATACAACCGGCGACCTATTCCTTTGCTGATGGCGTGTCAGGATTCGTCACCCACGTATACACCAGCGACACTGCCAGGGGGAGGAACGGAACCAGGACGAGAAAGAACATGAAGGTTGCGACCATCCAGTTCATAGGAAACCTCCATTGACATCAGCACCACTACTGATTATACGACGTCTTTACCTGAGTTGGAAGTACGAACGCGCATGACATTTGTTGCGACTTCGATATACAAACCCTCCACAACATCGTTCACTCCACAGGCACGAGCCAGACCACGCCTTCGAGCGATTGCTGCGCCGCCCACCCTGTTCCAGCACGCCCTTCAACCCGCCACCAAATGTACTGATCGGCAAAGACCGGTCCCTCCAGGATGCGCACACGCTCACCTTCTGCAAATGCAGCGCGCACCGGCGCTTTCAATCCCGGCGCAGCGCGTCCGCGCAGGGCGCGTCCCTCAGTGTTCGATACCTGTGCAAACCCATCGATACGCAGGGTCAACACAAGCGGCTCCGGCGTCGCTTCGGGCGTGGCGGTCGGAAACAGCGGCGTGCGGGTGGGACGCGCCGTTTCGGTCACAACGGTATTGGTGGCAGGCATTGCGAGGATTGCCGTGCCGGTCTCTTCGCTGGTGCGCCACATGCCTCCAATCACGACGATCAGGGCGATGGTCAACGTTGCACCCCCTATCAGCGCTATCTGGCGACCGGCTGTCATCGCCGACCAGATCGGGCGCTGCATACGGCGCCGCGCCTGATCATACCCACGGCGATAGTGGTAATAATGCTGGTAGTAGAACGGGTGCAACTCGCCGCGCTCGGCGTCCGCCACGCCGCGTTCGTACATGTCGTCACTGCTCATTGGCTTGCGTCAAGCGCGCTATCGAACGCTGGAGTTCTCGCCAGGCCTGCGAACAGACCACCAGCAGACGAACACGTGAGAAGCGAGTGGTAATGCACGTATCCTGCGGAACCGCTGCCATTCGGGAATGTCACCGGTCTCAGGTCAACACCAGGTCGACACGCCCCATCTCGCGCAGCAAACGCGGATACATTTCATACATTGGCTCAACGGCAGGCAACAACTTGAGAATCTTTGGAATAGGTCCCTTTGCAATAATCTGGCGCCGCGCCAGCGCCGTCATCAGGTTGATTTTGCCGTGCCAGAACTGATGGGCAATGTCGGCTTTCATGCTCATTTCGACATCTGGCTTCAACCCGGTATCGTCGCCCCACACGACATCGAAATACGCCCCAGGTTGCGTCGGCGGAGCGGCCGCATTAATGGTCACTACTGCACGCGGGTCTTCGTAGCGGAACTGGATCACGAGGTGCGAGTCGCGGATTTTCGGCGCAATGCGTGCATCACACTTCGCATGATCGTACAACGTGCTCAGGCACTGATGAAGTTCAGCATAATCCTTGAACACCGGCATACCTTTTCCTCCTGAAGGCAGTGTGTAGAATTGGGGTGGCATGATTATAACATACCGCCGTGGATAACGTTGCACATTGCATGTTGAAGGCGGGAAAGCGACCAGGAGGGGCGCGCTGGCGCGCTCAAGCGCACGTTGCGCGTTGCACGCGATGCTCTGAGCTTGCGAAGGGATGCAATGTTGAACGTGGCGAGAGGCGAGAGGCGAGAGGCGAGAGGCGGAACGGTGGAAGGTGGAAGGTGGAAGGTGCGAAGGTGGCAGGCGGGAGGTAGGGGCGCGGCGGCGCCGC
>DAOTWI010000973.1:0-4844 GCA_034436075.1 Roseiflexus sp. | reverse complement strand
GACGCGACGCGCCAGCCGGATCGTCGTTGCGGGTTGAAATGGCTTTGGCGCTGGCAAACGACGCGATCCCGATCGGCGTGATCGGCGCCTCGCTGCCGCCAGTCACCACTGCCGACGCCCACCCGCGCCGGATGATCTCCGCCGCCTCCCCAATCGCGTGCGCGCCGCTTGCGCAGGCGGACGTCGGGCAGTAGTTCGGTCCTTTCAGACCAAACATCATCGACACCTGACCGGATGCCATGTTCGTGATCATGGCTGGCACAAGAAACGGGCTGATCCGCGCAGGACCGCGCTCCTGAAGGGTGATCACCCCTTCCGCCAGGGTCGTGATCCCCCCAATTCCGCTGCCAATGATCACACCGATCGACTCGGCATTGTCTGGCGTCACAGTCAACTCAGCTGTGCGAAGCGCCTCGGCAGCGGCGGCAATCGCCAGATGAATGAACCGGTCATTGCGACGGACCTCTTTCCGGTCCATATAGTTGAGTGGATCGAAGCCGCGCACCTCGCCAGCAATGCGCGACTCGAGATTCGAAGCGTCGCAGAGGGTAATCGGACCGATACCGCTCCGCGCCTCGCGGACACCCTGCCAGAGCGATGGAACATCGAGCCCCAACGGACTGACAGCTCCCATTCCGGTGACAACAACACGCCGTGACATCGGCTGGCATCTCCTTGGTTGCGAAATGAACGTCAGAAAGCGCGCCTGGAAGCGCATCGAATCGTTGTTCGCTTCTGGCAGCGCAACACATCAGACTGATGACAAGAATTATTCATTGATGTGATTATAACAGAATCCTGACATTAAATATCAAAATCTCGTTACTTTTTTATCCGGCGCAGCCCGGCAAGCGCGTCGTTATTGTCCGGGTCGAGTTGCAGCGCCTTCTCAAAAGCATGCTGCGCTTCTTCCACACGCGCCAGGTGCACCAGACACACGCCATACTTCACCCATCCGTCAACAGATCGGGGATCAAGTCGCAGCGCCTCGGCATACGAATCGGCTGCGGATTTGTGGCGTCCTCGGTCGCAGAGCAGATCACCGAGGCATCGGCGGGCCAGCGCATCGGACGGGTCGAGATGAATGGTTTTTTCGAGACATTCCTGAGCGGATGCACTCTCTCCGAGGCGCTGCAGCAACATGCCCTTGCTGCGCCACAAGACCGGCGCTTTAGGAGTGTACGAGAGCGCCTTATCGTAGGCAGCCAGCGCTTCGACCGGCTTCTGCATCATGGCAAAAACATCACCGCGCGCACCGTACAGTTGCGAAAATTCGGTGCGACTCACCGCGCGCTGCAAGCCTTCATCGACAGCCTGCAACGCTTCGTGGTACAGCCAGAGTTTGAGCGAACAACGCGCAATCAGATTCCAGCCATCCGGTTGATCCTGATCGAGTTCGACCGTGCGCTTGAAGCAGCGCAGGGCTTCCTTATATTCCCCCAGGTTCATATGCGCCAGACCGCGCTCTTTCCAGCGCTCGGCTTCATCACGGTTGTCGAATGGCGAATCATCGGCGAAAGGAGCGCCAGCCAGCATCTCGCGAACGCACTGCAGCGCCGCTTCGATCTCGGCAAACGATTGAAACCGTTCACCAGGGCGCTTTGCCAGGCAGCGCACAACAATAGCCACGGCATCCGGCGGCGCATTCGGCGCCAGGAGGCGCAGATCGGGCGGCGGCGCTTTACGAATCAGACGAATCAGATCATCGTCGCGCTGGGCATCGAATGGCAGGCGACCGGCGAACAGTTCGTAGAGGGTCACACCGAATGCATAGATGTCGCTCCAGACACTGGCAGCCGCACCATCGAACAGTTCAGGCGCCATGTAGGGCAGCGTCCCCCCCAACCCGGAGGTCGAAAACGTAGCGCGCATTGCGACACGATGGTGCGGTTCGGCACGTTCGGCATCGAAGGACGTCTGCCATGGGCGCAACACCTTCGATAAGCCGAAGTCGGTCACTTTGGCGCGCCCGTCGAACGAGATCATGACGTTGTCTGGTTTGAGATCACGGTGCACCAGGTTCAATTGATCAACCGCATGCTGCATGCCGCGACAGATCTGGATGCCGTAATCGATCACTTCTTGAGGTTGAAGGCGTCCGACCAGCGCGCGGAGCGTACCGCCGTGCACATACTCGGCAACGACGTGAGGGCGCCCCATGTAGGTGTGAATGTCGTAGGCGCAGACAATGTTGGGGTGACTGCCAAGCCGAATCCACAACTCCGCCTCGGCGTTGAAGCGCCGGATGGCATCTTCGTCCCAGAGGTACTTCGTCTGATACGTCTTCAACACGACGCGCTGGCGGCGCTGGCGGTCGTAGACAATGTAGACGACCCCCATATACCCGCGGCGCACCTGCTGCACTTCGTAGCGCTGTTCGATGACATCATCGACCTGGTATTCGCGCCCGAGTTGCGCATCAGTGAGACGTCTTCGACGCTGAAACCATCGTTTGAGCATGAGCGGCTCGCTTGCAATACCGCTCCATGCTACCATGAAACCGCCCGAAAAGTAAACATGGTGAGAGGTGAGAGGTGAGAGGCATGAGGCGTGAGGTGTGAGGTAAGAGGCGTGAGGGACGGGAAAGGTGCAGGTGGGAAGCGGGAAGTGGGAAGGTTGAAGGTTGAAGGTTGAAGGTGGAACCGTTGCACGTTGAATGTTGAACGTGCGAAGGCGGAAGGTGCAAAGGCGGAAGGTGCAAAGGTGGAAGGGGCGAAGGTGGAAGGGGCGAACGCGGAAGGTGGTCGTTGCACGTTGAACGTGGGAAGGCGGAAGGTGGCTCTAACTCCTAACTCCTAACTCCTAACTCCTAACTCCTAACTCCTAACTCCTAATCTCTGGTTCTCACTTCTCGGTTCTCCCTCGCCAACGCTCGCAGGAATGCCAGATACCCCTCCATCCGTCGCCGCCGCAGATCGCGCCGATGCCCCAACAGCCACTTTCCTCCCTCAATGAACAGTTCCGCGCCATACGCCGCTATCAGAAACACGCGCAGCGCGGTTGCCAGACGATTGCCATAGCGCAGCCGCGCATACCGCAGACGACTCCGGTGGAATGTAATCAATCGCCAGGTCGGAACCTGCGCGCTGCTCTTTCCCTCGTGATGAATGATCTCGGCGGCGGGAAGATAGACGATGCGACCACAGGCGCGCAGGCGCTGCTGCCATTCCAGTTCTTCGGAATACATGACGAAACCGGCATCGAGCAGACCGGCGCGCTCAATCGCCGACCGCCGCACCATGAGCGCCGCGCCCACCAACCAGTCAACTGTTTGTTCCCGGTCATCCGGCAGGTCGACGCAGCGGTAGCGTCGCACCCACGGATTGTGAGACCAGCGCCATTCGAGTGGGGTGCTTTCCCACAAGAAGACCCCCGGCGTCGGGAACCGGCGCCGGCTCGATTGCACCGTGCCATCCGGGTAGCGCAATCGCGGTCCCGCCGCTGCGACATCAGGATGCTCCTCCAGATAGCGCACCAGCGCCGGGATCGCGTCGCCAACCGCTTCGGTGTCGGGGTTCAGCAACAGGACATAGCGGAGGCATGGGTCGTTCCATGCGAATACCCGGCGCAACGCCAGATTGTTGCCGCCAGCGAACCCCAGATTGCGCCCTGCATCGATCACGTCAAGGTCTGGATGCCACGCGCGCAGCATGGCGGATGTTCCATCGGTCGAAGCATTATCGACGACGACGATCCGATACGCGATGCCAGCGCCGGCGAGCGAGGCGTGAACCGTTGTGATGCACCGATCAAGCAGATCGCGGATATTCCAGGAAACGATGATTATCGCGAGCATCGGACACCACAAAAGAAGATACGTACCGCTCTGTCGAAGGCAAAAAAGCCATCACGCGGCTCATCAGTAAGGCGACTGCGCAACTCCTGTCATCTGATTGCAGTCAACCCCTTGAAATGAACATACTTCACCATCTCGAAGTACGCCATCGTCGCGCACAGAAACAGACCGAGCGCGCCGTCGCGGTAGCCGTGCAGCGTGACAAAACGCCGGTAGAACTCGCGCACTGGCGCGCCAATGAACGTCCGCCAGCGCACCGGCGCGCTCGAAAGCAAGAGCGTCTGCGCTTCCTGAAAGGCATACGACCGCTGCTTGCGCCATAATTCATCGAGGCGTTCGATATTCAGGTGCAACAAATGACCTCGCATTCTGCCCGCCGCTCCATCGAGCGTCGCGAATTCGTGCACCAGGCGCGCCTCATCGTAGCGCGCGCGATCACGGCGCATCAGGCGCAACTGCTCGTCGGGATACCATCCGCCGCCTTTCAACCGCCGCCCAAAAAACAGATTGTGGCGCGGAATCCAGAACCCTGCCCTATCCGTGCCGCCATTCAGTGCAGCGCGAATCTCGTCCGCCAGGTCGGGCATCACCCGCTCATCGGCGTCGAGGAACAGCACCCAGACGCCCGAACAAAGATCAAGAGCGCGATTGCGCTGTGCCGGAAAGCCACGCCACGGCTCGACATGCACCCGCGCCCCATGGTCGCGGCAGATGTCGGCAGTCGCATCGCACGAACGGCTATCAATTACGGCGACGATTTCACCGGCAAGATCGGCGACGCTGGCAAGCGCATCACCGATGTGGCGCTCCTCATTTCTGGCGATGATCGCAACCGACAGCGCAGCAATCGGTTCAGCACGAGAGGACGTCATAGGCGCAGAATACTCCCATACGCCCACAACCGCGACCGCAACTCGTCCCGCCCGATGGCGCGCCCGGCGTAGTCGCGCCAGGCGCAGAGCATCAACCGCAGCATGCCGGCGCGGATGATCGCCAGGTGCAAACGCGCCGCGCGCTCGCCGTAGTGTGTGCGAAAGAAGCGCAGCCG
>DAOTWI010000972.1:0-4271 GCA_034436075.1 Roseiflexus sp. | reverse complement strand
GGCGGGCGTCATCCTGGGTGCAGCAGCGCGGCGCGTGCCGGTCGTCATCGACGGCTTCATCTCCGGCGCAGCGGCTTTGATCGCATGCACCCTGGCGCCGTCGGCGCAACCCTTCCTGATTGCTGCGCACCGATCGGTAGAACGGGGGCACGACGCCGTCTTCGCCCATCTCGACCTGACGCCGCTCTTTGACCTGGGCATGCGCCTCGGCGAGGGAACCGGCGCTGTGCTCGGCATGTCGCTCTGCCAGGCAGCCTGCAAGATTCTCGACGAGATGGCGACATTCGGCGAGGCGGGGGTGTCGGGGAGAGCCGAGAACTGAGAACTGAGAACCGAGAACCGAGAACTGAGAACCGAGAACTGAGAACTAAGAACTGAGAACCGAGAGCCGAGAACTGAGAACTGAGAACCGAGAACTGAGAACTGAGAACCGAGAGCCGAGAACTGAGAGCCGGGAGGTTGTGACAAAGGCGGCGGTCACAGGGGAGCCCGTCTCTAGCGCCTCTGAAGACATTATCTCGTCGCAGGGGCGCCCTGGTATAACTGGAACGGAGGACGCGAAATGTTTACCGGCATCGTTGAAGAAATTGGTCGCGTTATCAACATTGCCACCGGGTTGCCGCAAGGCAACTTTGTCCAGGTGGCAAGTCGCATCGCGCGAGAGGGAGCGCGCATTGGCGACAGCATCGCCGTCAATGGCGCCTGTCTGACGATTACCGAACTCGGCGACGACTGGTTTCGCTTCGGCTTGAGTCCTGAAACCTTGCAGCGCACGAACATCGGTCGCCTGCGCGTCAATGATCCGGTCAATCTGGAGCGATCCCTCGCCTTCGGCGGTCGCATGGGCGGACACTACGTGCAGGGACACATCGACGGCGTTGGCGAAATCGTCGCCGTGACCCCCGAAGGCGACTCAAAGCGCGTGCGCATGCGTCCGCCAGCGCGGTTGTTGCCCTATATCGTCGAGAAAGGGTACATCGCCGTCGATGGCGTTAGTCTGACGGTGACCGACGTGGATGAGAGCACGTTTGGGGTTGCACTTGTCGCCTACACGCAGGAAGCCGTCATTATGGGACGCCAGGACGTGGGCGCTGTCGTCAACATTGAGGTGGACATTATTGCGAAGTACGTGGAACGGTTAATTCAGGCGTATCGCTCGTGAGGTTTTCAAGGAGGCACGTTGTATGAAACCGGCTCATCGCTGGCTGCTGGTCGTCGCTGGCGCTGCGCTGCTCATTCTCTTCGAGTCGCGCATGGCATATGCGATGCACATCATGGAGGGGTTCCTTCCACCGTTCTGGGCAGGGTTCTGGTTTGTCCTCGCGCTGCCGTTCTGGATTCTCGGCATTCGCCAGATCAACCGGTTGATCGCCGAAAAACCGGAAACGCGCCTGCTGCTGGGGTTCGCCGCCGCCTTCGCCTTTGTGCTGAGCGCGCTGAAGATACCGAGCGTCACCGGTTCGAGCAGCCATCCAACCGGAACCGGTCTGGGAGCGATCCTCTTCGGTCCGCTGGTCATGAACGTCCTGGGGAGCATCGTGCTCCTGTTCCAGGCGCTGCTCATCGCTCATGGCGGTCTGACAACGCTGGGCGCGAATGCGTTCAGTATGGCAGTCGTCGGTCCGTTCGTGGCGTGGTTCATCTGGAAGGGGCTGAACGATCGCGCACCGATCTGGCTGGCGGTTTTTCTGGCAGCCGCGATGGCGGATTTGTCTACCTATGTCGTTACATCCGCTCAACTGGCGCTGGCGTATCCTGACGCCGTCGGCGGGTTTGCGGCGTCGTTCGCCAAATTCGGTACGATTTTCGCCGTCACTCAGATTCCCCTGGCGATCAGCGAAGGTATTCTGACCGTGCTGATTTTCAACGCATTACAGGCGAATGCGCAGGCAGAGTTGCAGTCGCTCGGCGTGCTGAAAGGGGCGCAGGCATGAACAGCAAACCCTTCGGATGGACCACCTCGCTCGTCCTGCTGCTGATTGTCGTGGTGCTGGCGATTGTGCCATTGTTGATGATCCGCGACTCAGAGTTCGCAGGCGCCGACACCATTGCCGAGATGGCGATCACTGAAGTCGCGCCGGACTACGAACCGTGGTTTGCGCCACTCTTCGAGCCGCCCGGCGGCGAGACCGAAAGCCTGCTCTTCGCCCTTCAGGCGGGGTTGGGCGCGGGGCTGATCGGGTACTTTTTCGGCTTCAAACGTGGTCAACGCCAGCGCCGCGATCAGTGAGCGCCTGCCGTGATGCGCGTCATCGACCGGTATGCGTTCGGGAATGCGTTGCGTCAGATCGATCCGGCGCAGAAAGGCGCGCTGGCGCTGCTGGCGATCACCCTCTGCCTGGCGCTAGATCGACCCGCTGTCGGCGTGCTGGCGCTCATCTGGATGCTGGCACTGACGACGCGATGGGCAGGCGTACCGCTCCGCGTATTCAGTCGTGTGTTGCTGACGGAGGGGCTGTTTCTGAGTCTTTCGGTCATCGGGATTGCATTCAGCATCGGAGATGAGACGCCAGAGACAACGGTATTCGCCTGGCAGATCGGCGCGCTCTGGATCAGCGTCGCACCGGAGTCGCTGACGCTGGCGACCCACGCGCTGACCCGCTCGCTGGGATGTGTGGCAGCGCTCAACTTTCTGATCCTGACGACGCCGCTCCTCGATGTGATTGATCTGATGCGTCGCTTACGCCTGCCTGAAGGATTGATCGATGTCATGGCGCTGACTTATCGGGCAATCTTCGTGCTGCTGGACAGTTTGGAGCGCATAGCGACTGCGCAGGATGCGCGCCTGGGGTACGCGACGACGCGCACAGCGATGCACAGCGCCGCGTTGCTCGCAAGTCAATTGTTTCTCGACGCCTACCGGCGCAGCCAGCGCACGCAGATTGCCCTGGAAAGCCGGGGATTTGACGGAACGTTGCGTGTGCTGCCGCTGACCTATCGGCGGAGTCCGCGCGTCTGGCAGGCGAGCCTCGTGTTGGCAGCGAGCCTGGTGCTGGCGGGAATGGTCGGATGAGCGTTGTGATCGAGTTCGACAACCTGCACTACACCTTTCCCGGAAGCGACACGCCTGCGCTGTGCGGCGCATCGCTGCGGATCGAGGCAGGATGCCGGATCGCGCTGCTGGGGCGGAACGGCGCCGGAAAAAGCACGCTCTTTCTGCATGGCAACGGCATCCTGCGCCCCAGTGCAGGTCAGGTGCGGTTGAATGGAATGCCTCTGGAATACACCCGGCGCGGTCTGCTGCGCGTCCGCCGTCAGGTTGGGCTGGTCTTCCAGAACCCTGATGATCAACTGTTCAGCGCCAGCGTTCGGCAGGACATCAGTTTCGGTCCGCTGAACCTGGGGCTGGGTGTCGATGAGGTGTGCCGTCGTGTGGCGGAAGCGGCGGATCTGTGCGGCGTCAGCGATCTGCTGGATCGCCCGACGCACGCCCTGAGCGGCGGGCAGAAAACGCGCACGGCGCTCGCGGGGGTGCTGGCGATGAGACCGGACATTCTGCTGGTCGATGAAGCCACATCCGGGTTGGACCCCTGGATGCGCCAGCAGGTCTTCAGCATCTTCGACCGGCTGGTCGAGCGCGGCGCAACCGTGGCGCTCGCCACCCACGACCTGGACGCCGCGCGACATTGGGCGGATACGGTCGTGATCATGAGCGAAGGGCGCGTCATCGCCGCCGCGCCGTCTGCACAGGTATTCGGGGATCCTGAACTGCGGGCGCTGGCGGGACCGGTAACAAGGTAGAGACGTTGCACCGCAACGTCTCCCTGGACAGACAGGCGTTGAAGGTTGAAGGTTGAACGTTTCCGGTATTCGTTTACTCGCTGGCGATCCGTTTACTCGCGGGCGCAATCATTTCTTTGTTGATGTAAACCACAGAGGCGCAGAGGGTGTTGAGAGGGTATTCGTTTATTCGTTGACACCATTCGTTTATTCGCCGTTAGGACCACAGAGACACAGAGGGCGCTGAGAGATGATCGTTGTATTCGCCAACGTCGATTTACGAACGTTGTCAGATAAGGAGGGAACGTTGAACGTTCCACGTTGAACGTTCAACGGGCATTCACACGTGTTATGTCGCTCTCACGAAAAAGTCAAGCCCTGATCTTTGCGCTCGCCATCGATCTCGTTCTGGGCGACCCGCCGAACGCCTGGCATCCGGTGGCGCTCATGGGGCGCTGGATGCATCTGGGGGAGCGGCTGGCGCCGCAGGACGCTGCACAACGCCTGGTATGGGGCGGGGTGTGGCTGGCAGGCGGCGCGGCGCTGACCGG
>DAOTWI010000971.1:0-2238 GCA_034436075.1 Roseiflexus sp. | reverse complement strand
CGCGCCTGCGCGCGGGCGTCCCCGTGCTTGGGGCGCTTGGCGTCGCGCTCGCGCTGGCGGCGCCGTGGATCGTCGCCACAGCGCAGGACTCGCTTAAGGTGCCGACGGCGGCGACCGAAGGCGGACCGACGTTTCGCCAGGAGCATTCGGTCGACCTGGCAGACCTGCTCATTCCGAGCCAGTTGCACCCGTTGTGGGGAACCCTGGCGGAGCGGGCGCAATCCTACAAGGCAGGCACCCATATTCAGACAAAAACGGCGTACCTCGGCATCGTACCGCTGGCGCTGGCGGTGCTGGGGCTGCGCGCAGGGCGCGAACGCGGGTTCTGGACGGCAAGCGCCGGAGCATTCATTCTGCTGGCGCTCGGACCAGAACTCCAGATTGCGGGCTGGCGTCCGGGCATTCCGCTGCCTGCCGCACTGATTTTCGAGCTGCCATTTGTCGGCATCTTTCGCTACCCGATGCGATTCATCGTTGTGGCAATGATTGCGCTCGCCGTCCTGGCAGCATTGGGCGTGCAGGCGCTGCTGGCGGCGGGACGCGCCGCGTCCGACGCAACGCAACCTTCGACGACAGGGCGGACCGCCGGTCTTCGTACGCGGCTGGTCGTTGCGAGCAGCATCGCGCTGCTGGCGCTCGATAATTTGACGCTCCCCTTTCCGCTGGTGGGGGTGCACCTGCCTGCCTATTACCAGGAGATCGCCTGTGAACCAGGCGCGTTTGCGGTGATGGAAGCGCCGCTCTATTCCGCGACCAGCCCGTTTTACCTGCTCTATCAGACGGTGCATCAAAAGCCGCTGGTGGGGGGCCATACAGCGCGGCGCCTTCCCTATGCAATACTGAATGAACTCTCAGTGTTGCGCGTCCTGGCGTATGCCAAGCCGGCGCCGGATATTCTTCAGCAGGATATGGCGGCGATTGCGCCGAGCGTGTTCGATTACTTCCATATCCGCTACCTGATGCTGCACTCGACAGGCGGAGCTTTTCGCTATCGTACTGTGACCCGGATTGCTGAAGCCGCAGCGGGCGGACTGCCGCTCTATCGGGATGTCGCGTTCGTGAGAGCGTCTGACAATCGCGCCGCCTCCGGCCTGCGTCGCTCCTTCTGGCTTGGCGACCAGGAGTCGTATGGCAGCGTGCTCGTGTACCGCCTGTCGCCGCCTGCGACGACGGTTCCGTTTCTCGGCGTCGGCGCGGGCTGGGGCGAACCCACGCTGGCGGACGGGCGTTCCGTCGCTGAGGTGCTCGACCGGTTGACCTGGACTGACCAGCTCGCCTGGCTGGATCGGGAGGAGGTCTCTCGCACACTGGCGCGACCGGCGCAATTGGTGGTGTACAGCGCCGAGGCGCGCCGCATTCGCCTGCACCTGCGCCTGGAAGCGGAGCGCACAGGGCGTTTGCTGCTCAGCGAGCCGGAGAGCAATCAGCACGCAGAATGGGCGCTTCAGCCGGGGATGCAGATGGTGAGCGTTGAGCTGAACCTGCGTTCGGGCAGAACCGTGCTGCACCTGACGCCGCCAGAGACTGCGCCGCTGCGCGTCTGGGGCGTCAACCTGGACGTGATTGACCCGGCGACTCCGTGAGGCGAAGCATCAACAGATCCGCGGCAACTGTTCGCCGACCATCATATCAACGATGCGCGTGCCGCCGATGCCGGTGCGCGCCGCCACCAGCCCCGGATGATCAGCAGTGACGCGCCCGATAATAGCCGCCTGCCGCCCCAGCGGATGCGCGCGCATGCGCGCCAGCAGCCGTTCGGCGTCGGCAGGTGGCGCAATGGCGATCAGTTTCCCCTCGTTCGCCACGTAGAGCGGGTCCATACCCAGCAGTTCACACGCCGCGCGCACGGCGTCCTGCACCGGCAGGGTGCGTTCGTCAATGACGATGCCGACCTGCGAGGCATGCGCGATTTCGTTGAGCGTCGATGCCACCCCGCCGCGCGTTGGATCGCGCAGGACGTGGATGTTGCGCGTTTCGTCCAGCAGGTCGGCGACCAACCCGTTGAGCGGCGCGGTGTCGGATTCAACCGTTGCGCCGAACTCAAGCCCTTCGCGCACGCTGAGAATGGCGATGCCGTGGTCGCCAATCGTTCCGCTGACGATGATCACGTCTCCCGGTTGCGCCCGCGTCGGTCCGATCTCGATCCCTTCCGGCACAATGCCGAAGCCGCTGGTGTTGATGTAGACCCCGTCGCCGTGCCCGCGATCAACGACTTTGGTGTCGCCGGCGACCAGGGTG